>JBEAXD010000239.1:0-9696 GCA_041159995.1 Actinomycetota bacterium
CCCCCTCGCGCCAGGCCGCCCACATGTCGCGCAGGGCCTCGCCCCGCCCGATCCACTCGTGGAACGCGGCGTACACCGGCACGTTGAGGTACTCGGCGATGAGGCGGGTACCGAGTTGTCGCACGGCCTCGCGATCCTCCGACGGCATCACGAAGATGCGGGCCGCGACCTCCTTGCCCTCGCCGACGATCGGAGCGACCTTGCGGACGTCCTCCGCCGAGAGCCAGTTCACGATGGCGCCGTCGCCCTCCCGTCCCGCGAGTCGCAGCATCCCCTCGCGCAGTGCGCCGACGAGGATCGGCGGCTGCTCGGCCACCCGGACCCCGAGCCGGAAGCCGTCGACCCGGAAGGTCTCGTACTCCTCGGTGACCTTCTCGCCGCGGAGCGCGGCGCGCAGGAACCGGATCGTGTCGCGGGTGCGTTGGTACGGCTGCTCGAACGGGATGCCGTTCCACCGTTGCACGATGACGTTCGAGGACGTGCCGATCCCGACCGCGACCCGGCCGGGTGCGGCCTCGCACAGGGTCGCGATGCTCTGGGCGAGCAGCGCGGGGCCGCGGGTGTACACGGGGATGACGGCCTGGCCGAGGCGGAGCTTCGGCGTCCACGCGGCGGTGAGGGCCAACGGGGTGAACGCGTCGTGCGCCCCCGCCTCGCTGGACCACACATCGGTGAACCCGAGTTCGGCGATCTCCTCGACGTACCGGCGGTGGTCGGCGAGGGTGACGCCCATGAGGGGGATCGTGACGCCCCAGCGCTGTTCGGCCATGGTGGTCCTCCCGGTCAGGGCTTGGGCGCGCGCTCGGTGCGCGGTCGGATGACCCGCGGTTCGTCGCGGATCTGGCGGACGATCGCGGACTGACTCGCGGACCCGAGCAGCACGCCGTCCTCGGACCACAGGTGCACGAGTCCGTGCCCGAACCCGTGGCCGACCGCGTGGATGCGGATGTCGGCGAGGATCCACTCGGTCGGGGTGCGCGAGGTGATCCGCAGCGTGTTGTCGAGACTGTT
This sequence comes from Actinomycetota bacterium, assembly GCA_041159995.1. Classification (GTDB taxonomy): domain Bacteria; phylum Actinomycetota; class Acidimicrobiia; order IMCC26256; family IMCC26256; genus IMCC26256. Next base: position 1,012 of record JBEAXD010000239.1, read on the forward strand.
GCCACCCGCGTGCACGCCGAGGGCCTGCGAGATGCCGAACGGGACGTAGTCGCCCACGATCGCCAACGCGGCGGCCGAGTTCTCGAGGATCTCCGGGAGTCGTACCCACAGGGCGGAACGCCCCGAACCGGGTCGGCCGTCGAAGTCCTCCCACGGCTTGGCGTCGGCCAGGCGCATGTCGATGCGGTCGCTGATGGTGCCGCGCATGTGTTCGGGGATCTCGCGGTCCCGGCACTCGGTCCAGTGCGGCAGGTGGGTCGGGCGCTCGGCCCACTCGCCGGTGAACGGCACATCGCGCTCACCGAGCGCGGCGTTCACCGTGAAGATCTCGCGACCGTCGACCCGTCCGACGGCACGAGCCTGGCTCACCTGGTGGCCGCGTACGACCTCCTCGACCGCGAGCACCACCTCGGAGGGAGGGGTGGCGAACTCGAGGAACTGCGCGGTCGCCCATACGGTCGGTCGGCCCGTATGGGCCTCGAGCGCGGTGATCGACGCGCCGAGGCCGGCCCCACCGAAGAGCGCGCCGATCCCGGAGCACAGGTTGCGCACGACGTCGAAGCGCCACTCGGCCGGCGTGGCCCCGGGGCGCAGGCCGTAGAAGGTGATGTCGTCCACGGCGGGCGAGCCTACGGCACGCCGCGCGTCCGACCCCGGGCCGGACGCCCGGTGGAATGGGATGCCGATGCCCGTGGTTCAATCGGATCGGGTGACCCGGGCGACCCGGTCCGGGTCCGATGACTCCGAGGCGGAACGATGACGATCCGATCCGGCCAGTACGTGATCCCGGCGATGCATGCGGTCGAAGGCGCGGGATTCCACGTGCGCCGACCGTTCCCGACCCCGAACCTCCCGATGGTGGACCCGTTCCTCCTGCTCGACCACATGGGCCCTCAGGAGCATGCGCCGGGTCGGGCCGAGGGCGCACCGGACCATCCGCACCGCGGCTTCGAGACGGTCTCCTACATCCTCGAGGGTGCGTTCGAACACGAGGACTCCGTGGGTAACTCGGGACGGATCGGCCCCGGCGCGGTGCAGTGGATGACCGCCGGTTCCGGGGTGGTGCACTCCGAGATGCCGGCGACCGAGATCCGTACCGACGGCGGCACACTGCACGGGTTCCAGGTGTGGGTGAACCTGCCGGCCGCGGCGAAGATGATCCCGCCGAAGTACCAGGACGTCCTCGCCCGGGACATCCCGGAGATCGTGACCGACGACGGCCGGGTGACGGTGCGCGTCATCGCGGGTGATCTCCACGGCACCGTGGCGGCCGCACGGACGCACACGCCGATCGCGTACTGGCACGTCCGGCTCGACGCGGGCGGGTCGTTCCGGGGCCCCCTGCCCCGGGATTGGAACGCCATGGTGTACGTGATCCGCGGCCGGGTCGCGGTGGGGGATGCGGTGGCCTGCGAGGCCGAGCTGGTGCTGCTCGCTCCCGACGGCGACGAGGTCGCGGTGGTCACCGGGGGTGAGGATGCCGAGGTGCTCGTGCTCGCCGGTCTGCCCATCCGTGAACCCGTGGCGCGCTACGGCCCGTTCGTCATGAACACCCGAGAGGAGATCATCGAGGCGTTCGAGGACTACCAGGCCGGTCGTATGGGGGCCATCACCCGCTGAGGCCGCGGTCCGTGCGGTGGGCGCATGGCAGACTCGGATCCATGGTCGCGCCGCGCTCCCACGCCACCGAGGTCCTCGTCGAGGGGCTGCGGTTCCCCGAGGGGCCGCGCTGGCACGACCACCTCCTCGTCGTGAGCGACATGCACGCCGGCCGCATCGTGACGGTGTCGGAGCACGGTGAGGTCGCGACCCTCGCCGAGATCCCCGGGCAGCCCTCCGGGCTCGGCTGGGATCCCGAGGGTCACCTCATGGTCGTGTCGATGCTCGATCGCAGGGTCCTGAAGTTCCACACCGACGGGCCGCACGAGTTCGCCGATCTCTCCGGCCTCGCCCCCTTCCACTGCAACGACATGGTGGTGGACGCGGGCGGAGGGGCCTACGTGGGGAACTTCGGCTTCGATCTCGACGGTGGGGCCGACGCCGTCCCCACCGTGCTGCTGCGGGTCGCCCCCGACGGGGGTGTCTCGGTCGCGGCGACCGACGTCCGATTCCCGAACGGGAGCGTGATCACCCCCGACGGCCGGACGTTGATCGTCGGAGAGACCTTCGGTGCGCGCCTCACCGCATGGGACATCGCGCCCGACGGCACGCTCTCGAACCGGCGGGTCTGGGCCGATCTCGAGGGCGCGGTGCCGGACGGGATCTGCCTGGACGCCGACGGTGCGGTCTGGTCCGCCTGCCCGATCTCCGGCCGGGTGCTGCGGGTGCTCGAGGGGGGTGTGGTGACCGACGTCGTGACCGTGGACCGGCGGGGCGCGTACGCCTGCATGCTCGGCGGCGCCGACCGACGGACGCTGTTCGTCTGCACCGCCGATGCGAGCGATCCGGCCCGTACCGAGGCTCGTCGGGGCGCGATCGAGACCGTGCGGGTCGAGGTCCCCGGAGCCGGCCGACCCTGAGCGGTGCGACGCCCGCGCGCCCTACCCGGGCTGCGCGTAGTCGGTGCCGTCGAAGAGTTCGGTGATGACGGGATTGGTCCCCCCGTCGATCTCGGCGATGCGGGCGTGCGCGAGGCGCGGGCCCATGCCGTCGGGGAAGACCCAGAACCGATCGGCCCGGACCGCATCGAACACTGCGGTCGCCGCGGTCGACGGCGGGATGCCCGCAGCGAGCAGGCCGCGGCTGACCTCGCGCATGTCGTCGCCCCCCTCGGGTGCGGCCGGTGGCGTACCGAGGTGGGCCGGCCAGTTGCGATCCGAGTCCGCGATGCGCGTGTCGACCCAGCCCGGGCACAGCACCGAGACGCCGAGCCCCGGTCCGACCATGCCGAGCTCGATGCTCAGTGCCTCGCTGATCGCGACGACGGCGTGCTTGGTCGCCGCGTAGGGCGCCACGAACGGGAGCGTCTTGAGCCCGGCGGACGACGCGGTGTTCACGATGTGGCCCTCGCCCTGCTCGATCATGCGCGGCACGAAGGCGCGGAGGCCGTAGACGATCGACCAGAGGTTCACGCCGAAGGTCCACTGCCACGCGTTGTCGGGGATCTCCCAGGAGGGGCCGCCGCCCCCGGAGACCCCGGCGTTCTGGCACAGGACGTGCACCCCGCCGAACTCGGCGAAGGCGGCATCGGCCAGACGGATCACGGCGGCCTCGTCGGCGACGTCGGTGACGACCTCAAGGACACGGGCTCCGCTGGTGCGCACCTCGGCTGCTGCGGCGGCGAGGGCTGGAGCCTCGACGTCGGCCATCACGACCGCCATGCCCTCGGCGGCCGCGCGATCGCAGAGCGCCCGACCGATGCCGCTGGCGGCGCCGGTGACGACCGCGACCCTCCCGGTGAGTTCCTGCATGGTGATCCCCTCGGATGGTCAGGCCGTGCGGCCGTAGCGGATGAGACGGAGGATGTCGGAGCTGCACACCCCCGGAGCGGCGTCGTACCCGAGCAGCGCGACGTGGCGGGGTGTCGGGCCCCCGATCCGGGTGACGCGGTGGAGCGAGTGTCGGCCCGCGAAGAGCATGAGGGTCCCCGGTTCGAACTCGAGCACGGTGGTGGGTGCGTCGGGGTGGCCCTCGAGGCAGTCGGCGACGGTGTCGTAGCACTCGTCGTCCGCCGTGCGGGTGAACGGTGCGCACTCGAACTCGCCACCGCGCTCGGAGCGCTGCAGTGCGATCGACACGACGAAGTCCGTCTGGTCGAAGTGCCACGCGAGTTCGTCCCCGTCGTGCATGGTCGCCACGTTGAGCGCGCCGAGGGGGTCGGCGTACCGATGGAGCGTCGGCCGGTCGAGGGTGCGACGCACGAACTCCCGGAGCGCATCCCACTCGTACAGGGCTCGCAGCGGTGAATCCTCGCCGAACGCGTCGTAGGGGATCGCGGTGAGGGCCGAACGCCCCTCGGTCCGCCGCGGGTGGGTCGGGGGCCAGTGGTCGGCGGGGATCTCGAGGTACGGCGTGCCCATGACGTCCTGGTGGTGACGGCCGACGGCGAGGGCATCGGCCTCGGCGACCATCGCGTCCAGCGCATCCGGGGCGAGGAAGCCGGGCAGCACCGCGACGCCCTGTCGGGCGAGGTCGGCCCGGGCGGTCGCGATCGCCGCGACCGCGGCCGGGGAGTCCGGGGTGTCGACCGGGTAGCGCGCGAGGTCGACGAGGGACGCGGGGTCGGGGCGCACGCAGGGATGGTAGGCGTCGGGCCGGCGCGCCGGGACCCGCACCTGTGGCAGCCTCGGTGCCATGACCGACCTGAACCGCCGCATCCTGCTCACCGCCCGACCCGACGGCCTCGTCGGTCCCGACTGCCTCTCGGTGGAGGCCGCGCCCGTACCGACCCCGGGCGAGGGCGAAGCGGTGGTCCGCCTCGCCTACCTCTCCATCGATCCTACGAACCGGGTCTGGATGCGCGAGGAGGATTCGTACCTCCCGGCGATCCCGATCGGCGACGTCGTGCGGTCCGCCGGACTCGGCGTGGTCACCGAGTCGCGAGATCCCGCGTACGCGCCGGGTGATCTCGTGCTGGGCCTGCTGGGCTGGCAGGAGTACGCGGTCATCGACTCGGGGGACCGCGCCGCACAGGTGATCCCTCCGGGCCTGGCCCCGACGGACGTCCTGTCGATCTACGGCTCGACCGGACTCACCGCGTGGTTCGGCGTGCACGATGTCGCCCGAGTGGTCGAGGGCGACGTGTTCGTGGTCTCGGGCGCGGCGGGCGGCGTCGGCTCCGTGGCCGGACAGCTCGCGGCCATCGCCGGCGCTCGGGTCATCGGGATCGCCGGTTCGGCCGAGAAGTGTCGGTGGGTCACCGAGGACCTCGGGTTCGATGCCTGCATCGACTACAAGCGGGAGGATGTGGCCGCTCGCCTCGGCGAACTGTGTCCCGAGGGCATCGACGTGTACTTCGACAACGTGGGGGGTGTGATCCTCGACGCCGCGCTGGCGAACCTCGCGATCGGCGCGCGGGTCGCACTGTGCGGCGCGATCTCCTCCTACACGGCCGCCGAACCGCCGGCGGTCCGCAACACCTTCCAACTCGTGAGCCAGCGGGCACGGATGGAGGGGTTCCTGCTCCTCGACTACGTGGACCGGTTCCCGGAGGCGGTCATGGGGCTGCTCCCGCTCGTGCTCGAGGGGCGGGTCCGCTACGCGGTCGAGGTCGTTGAGGGCCTCGAACGGGCCCCGGAGACCCTGAACCGCCTCTTCACCGGCGACCACACGGGCAAGTTGCTCGTCCGGGTCTCCGACGCGGCGGACCGACCGGAGTGACGGGGCGGTCCACCGGTAACGTCCGGGATGCCCGCCGACCCCGAGGGGAGACCACGGTGAACTTCGGAGCCCCCGAACTGCTGGTGATCGTGTTCCCGCTCATCGTCGTCGGCATCGCGTTCGCGACCTGGGTGATCGTCGACGTGCGGCGCTACCCCGCGGACGCCTTCGAACGGGCGTCGGTGCACCGCACGGCGTGGATCGCCGCGCCCGGCGCGGCGATCGTGGCGAGCGTGCTGTTCAACGTCGTCGGCGTGGCCGCCGCGCTCATCATCGCCCTCATCTGGCGCACCGCGATCCGGCCCCAGGTCGCCGGGGCCTGACGCGGCGCCGCCGCCCACCCGCCCCGGAGGGGGACGGGGAGCGGCGGTCCTCCGGACTCGGCGGCCCGTGCGATCAGGTCGCGGCGTGCGCCAGATCCATGTGCCACCACAGGAAGTTGGTGGTCATGTCGTGGATCTCGGTGCGGTGGTTGTAGGGCACGTGTCCCTCGCCCGTGTAGGTCTTGAGGTGTGCGTCGATACCGACCGCCCGGGCCGACGAGACCGTGTTCACCGCCCACGAGTAGGGGACCAACGGGTCGTTCGTGCCGTGCCAGTTGAGGAACGGTGCGTCACCCGCGTCGGGTCCTCCGATGATGTTGGCGCCCGAGAGGGAGAGCGCGGCCCGGACGGCGTTCGACTGACCGGGGTCGGACGGGCCCTGGGGCTCCGTGGGGTTGAGTGCGACCTGGATCGCGGTGATCGCGCCGGCCGAGGTGCCGCCGATCGCGACCCGGGTCGGGTCCACGCCGTAGGTCGCCGCGTTCGCCTTGACCCACCGGACCGCGGCCTGGGCGTCGTGCATCGCGTCGTTGATCGCGTCCACGCACTGCGTGCCCGGGGCCGAGGCCGAGCAACCGGCCTCGGTGAGGCGGTAGCTGATCGAGAAGTTCACGAAACCCTTCTTCGCGAACACGGTCGCCTGGTCGACGATCTCGCCCGAGGTCTTGTTGCCGCCACGGAACGAGCCCCCGTGGACCCAGATGATCGCCGGTCGCGAGGTCACCGTGTCACCGGTCGGCGCGTACACGTCGAGGTGCAGGATGTCGGTCTGCCCGTCCTGGTCGACCGCACTGCCGGCGCCGTAGGGGATGTCGGACGTGAGGGTGACGTCGGTGAACACCGCGTCCCGGTACCGCATGGGTGCGGCACCCTGCGGGACGAGGTACGGGGTGCACGCCCCGGCGAGCAGGGCGATGCCCGCCGTGAGGGCGAGGAGTCCGATCCGGGTCCTGGTCGAGTGCTTCATGCCGTTCCGCCTCCGGTGCGGTAGGGGACGCCGCCGCGTGTGATGCGCCACCACACGAGGATGCCGCCGATGGGGCCGGTCAGGACCGCGACCGCTGCGAAGCCCCACGACCAACCGATACCCGGGGTGATCATGAGGGTCATCGCCACGAACGCGAGCCAGATGAGGCCATGGAAGAAGCCGGTGATCGCCGTGCCGGGCGCACTCGGCTGGATGATCCAGAAGTAGAAGAGGATGCAGTACGTGATCGTCTCGGCGAGTGCGACCACCTCGAGCGCCTTCGCCTTGCGCTCGAGTTCGGTACTGGTCTCGTCGACGTAGTCGGGCACGGAGCGAGAGCGTAGGCGCACCCGGCGGGCTCTCGACCCGCGGGCCCGGCCAGCACGTCCGGGGCCGGCTCGGGCCGGGGCTCGCAACCGGGTCGCCCGGGGCTCGACGGGTCTGCGAGCATCGGGCCCGTGGAACCCGTGCTCGTCGCCCGCGGCCTCGTGAAGGAGTACCGGCGGACCCGGGCCGTCGACGGCGTCGACCTCGCCGTCGGGTCCGGCGAGCGGGTCGCGCTGCTCGGTCCGAACGGGGCCGGCAAGACCACCACCCTGCTCATGATCCTCGGGGCGATCTCGCCGGATGCGGGTGAGGTGGAGGTGTGCGGGGTGAGCCAACGGCGGAGCCGGAGCGCAGCGGCCGAGCACATCGGGTTCGCCGCCGGCTACCTGCCCCTCGCCGGCGAGTTGCGGGTGCACGAGTACCTCACGATGTACGGGAGGATCTACGGCATCCCGGATCCGGCGCCTGCGATCGCGGCCGGCCTCGCCCGGTTCCGGATCGAGCACCTCGCCGACGCGATGGGTCCGCAGCTGTCCTCCGGTCAGCGCACCCTCGTCGGCATCGTCCGCGCGTGCCTGCACCGACCGCGGCTGCTCGTGCTCGATGAGCCGACCGCGTCGCTCGACCCCGACGTCGCCGCGCGGGTGCGTGACGGCATCCTGGAGCTGTGCGCGGAGGAGGGCACCGCCCTCCTCGTGACGAGCCACGACATGCGCGAGGTCGAGCGCCTCAGTGAACGGGTGCTGTTCCTCGTCGGGGGGCGGATCGTCGCCGACGGCCGACCGGACGAGATCGCGGCCCGCTTCGATCGCGAGGACCTCGAGGGCGTGTTCCTGCACCTCGCCGAGGACCGACTCCCCGAGCGGGAACCGCCCGGTGGCCAGCAGACGGACTTCCACCTGTGAACGGGCCCGCGGATGCGCTCGACCCGACCCGGCCCCTGCCGTCCGGGGCTCGACGGTCCTGGCTGCGCATGCGCGCGATCGCCCGCCGCAACGCCTACGTGCTGATCCGGGAACCGCACCGACTCTTCGACGTGACGCTGTGGCCGCTGGTCGACGTCCTGATGTTCGGAGCACTCGCCGCGTTCGTCGGACGCGGCGGGGCCGACGGCGGTGAGCAGGCGGCCGGATACCTGCTCGCCGGCATCATCCTCTGGCACGTCGTCTACCAGTCGCAGATCGCGGTGAGCACCGGGTTCCTCGAGGAGACGTGGACCCGCAACCTGCTCAACCTCATGGTCACGCCGATCCGTGAGACCGAGTACGTCGGTGGCGTCGTGCTGTTCGGGCTCGCGAAGCTCATCATGGGCGTCGGGCTCATGGCGATCGGCGCATGGGTGTTCTTCGCGTTCGACGTCGGGGGCATCGGCCTCGCACTCATCCCGATCGCAGCGGTGCTCCTCGTCGTGGGCTGGGCGATCTCGCTGCTCGTCATCGGATTCGTGCTGCGGTTCGGGCACGGGGCGGAGGCGCTGGCCTGGGGCGTGATGTTCGTGCTCATGCCGTTGTCCGGCATCTTCTACCCGATCGATGCGCTGCCCCGGTTCGTTCGACCGATCGCCCTCGCGCTCCCGACGACCTACGCGTTCTCGGCCCTGCGCGGTGTGGTCGACGGTGATCCGCTCGACTGGGGACTCATCGGGATCGGCGCGATCGGTGCGGTGGTGCTCAGCGCGGGTGCGACGTGGTTCCTCATCCGCATGCTGCGGCTGTTCCGTCGTCGCGGATACGTCACGCGGTACTCCTG
>JBEAXD010000258.1:0-5379 GCA_041159995.1 Actinomycetota bacterium
GGTTGACGACCGCACCGCCGAAGACGCCGGAGTGCAGGTCGGTGGCGGCACTGCGCAGGTGGATGTCGAAGCCGGCGAGCCCGCGCATGCCGACGCACATCGACGGCTCGTCCACCGAGAGCATCCCGGTGTCGGACACGACGACGACGTCGCAGGCGAGGAGGTCGACGTGGTCGACGAGCAGGGCCTCGAAGTTCGGACTGCCGAACTCCTCCTCGCCCTCGATCACGAACTTCAGGTTGACGGGCAGCGCGCCGTCCCGAGCGAGCAGCGCGCGCACGACCTCGAGGTGGTAGAGGACCTGGCCCTTGTCGTCCACCGAGCCGCGGGCGAAGAGTTGACCGTCACGCACCGTCCCGTCGAAGGGCGGGCTCACCCAGTCCTCGACCGGGTCCACCGGCTGCACATCGTGGTGGCCGTACACGAGGACGGTCGGCGCGTCCGGACCGGCACCCAACCACTCGGCGTACACCGACGGATGCAGCGGGGTCTCGAGCAGGCGCACGCCCTGGAGTCCGCAGCGGCGCATCTCCGCCGCACACCACTCGGCGGAGGCCCGGACCGCGCCGGCGTACGCCGGATCGCAGGAGATCGACGGGATGCTGATCCACTCCGTGAGCCGATCGAGGATCGCGGCCCGGGACCGAGCGACGTGGTCCTCGAGGTGGAGCGCGCTCATGCACATCGAGCGTAGTGGGCTCCCTCGGTACGATCGGGACCGACCGACCCGAGGAGATGCAGAGGGTGGACACGAGCGGGATCGTCGACCGGCTGCGGTCGATCGAGGAGGAGTTGCGGGACCTCGCGTACGACCGGCTGCGCGAGGCGGCCGGCGGCGACGCCGACGCCCGGGCCGACGAGAAACGAGTGCTGCAGGCTCGCCGGGCGATCGAACGGGCGATCCGGGCCCTCGACGGCCCCGGCGACCTCGACGACTGACGCCGTCGGAGCGCCTCAGCACCCGTTCAGCGCGTCGATGAGGTGGCGCAGTCGGGCCCAACTCCGGCGATCGAAGTGGAGGGCGATCCGATCGAGGTCGACCGCGTCGGACTCGGCGATCTCCCGCGCGTCGGCCTCGACCGCGGTGATCCGCCCGTCCACCAGGATGTCCTCGAAGGCTTCGCTGAGCGCCTCGAGCCGTTCGGCGCCCGGAGCCCGGCGCACGCGAACGACCAAGCGCCCCTCCACGAAGCGGATCGAGTGGTAGTTCGCGTAGAAGGAGGTCACCTCGTCGACGGCGACCGCCACGTCGTCGGTGACCCGGACGAGATCGAGATCGTGGGGCGCGATGTACTCGTCCGCCAGCTCGTGCCGGATGAACTCCACCCAACGCGCCCAGTAGGTCCCGCCCGGTTCGTCGAGCAGCACGACCGGTGCGGGCACGGACTTGCCGGTCTGGAGCAGCGTGAGCAGCTCGAAGCACTCGTCGAGGGTGCCGAAACCGCCGGGCAAGAGGATGAACCCAGAGGACTCCTTCATGAACATGAGCTTGCGCGTGAAGAAGTAGCGGAACGGGATGAGGCGGGAGCGGTCGCCGTCGAACTCGGGTGCCGGGGTCTCGAACGGCAACCGGATGCTGACCCCGAACGAGTTGCCGATGCCCGCCCCCTCGACGCCGGCTCGCATGATCCCCGGCCCGGCGCCGGTGATGACCATCCAGTCCCGTTCGGCCATGCGGGCCGCGAGGTCGACGGTCTGGCGGTAGAGGGCGGAATCGGGGGTCGTACGCGCCGAACCGAAGATCGAGACCTTGCGGACCGAACGGAAGGGGGCGAACGCTGCGAACGCGCGGCGCATCTCACGGATCGCTGCGGTGGCGATCTTCAGGTCACCGCGCGAGGTGTGGTCCTCGGCCATCCGCACGCCGGTCCGCAACAGTTCGCGGATGAGGTCGGCGTCGGCGACCGCGTGGGTACGGACCAGTTCGTCCAGATCACGGTCGAGCGCCTCGAACCCCGAGGGCCGTGGCGCGGGTCCGGTCACAGCAGGGGGCGCGCCAGTTCGGCGAGATCGGCCTCGGGGCGCGCACCCATGTGCCCGATGATCTCGCCGGCCGCGAGGGCGCCGAGACGACCACAGGTGCCGAGGTCCCGACCCCCGGTGAATCCGTACAGGAACCCGGCGGCGAACAGATCGCCGGCCCCCGTCGTGTCCTCGACCCGGTCCACCGGGTGCGCGTCGATGACGTGCACCTCGTCCCCGGCGATGATGACCGCACCCTTGGCCCCCCGGGTCAGCGCGGCGACCTCGCAGTGGTGGTTGACCCGCTGGAGGGCCTCGTCGAAGGAGTCCGTCTCGTACAACGAGCAGATCTCGACCTCGTTGGCGAACAGGATGTCGACGTGCCCGGCGACGAGGTCGAGGAACTCGGACCGATGCCGGTCGACGACGAAGCCGTCCGAGAGCGAGAGGGCCACTCGGCGGCCCGCCCGGTGCGCGAGGTCGGCGGCGTGGATGAACGCCGCCTTCGCATCTGCCTCGTCCCAGAGGTAGCCCTCGAGGTACGTGATCGCGGCGCGGCCGATGAGGTCTGGATCGACGTCGTCCCGCGTGAGGAACGTGGACGCACCGAGGTAGGTGCCCATCGTGCGCTGCGCGTCGGGCGTGACGAGGATGAGACATCGACCGGAGGGCGGCCCGACGGTGGCCGGCGGGGTCGTGTAGTGGACTCCGGCCGCACGGATGTCGTGGGCGAAGACGGCACCGAGCTGGTCGTCGCGCACCCGCCCGATGAACGCGGCGCGGCCGCCGAATCCAGCGAGACCGACGACCGTGTTCGCCGCCGACCCGCCGGAGACCTCGACCCCGGGTCCCATCGCGTCGTAGAGCGCCTCGGCCGCCGGTGCGTCGATGAGGGTCATGGCGCCCTTCGCCATGCCGTGGTCGCCGAGGACCGCGTCCTCGGCGTGGGCGAGCACGTCGACGAGCGCGTTGCCGATCGCAAGGACGTCGAAGTCGGTGGCGCCGTCGGTGGAGATGGTCATGCGGGCATCGCTCCCGGTTCCGGACGGCCGAGCGTCACCGGGACGCCGACCGCGGGCCCGACCGCCTCGGCGCGGGCGAGCAGTCCGTCATCGTCGATCGGCCGCAGTCGACGTCCGAGCGTCGTCGTCCGGCCGTAGAGGGTGGTGCGCTGTTCGAGCGGGCGTCCGAGCGGAACCACGATGTCCCGCAACTCCCGTTCGTCGACCTCCTGCCCGTGGGACGCGCCAGCGGCGCGCGAGATGCTCTCGTCCATGAGGGTGCCTCCGAGGTCGTTGGCGCCGGCCTGCAGGATCTGCCGAGCCCCCGCGGTACCGCACTTGACCCAGGACACCTGGACGTTGTCGATCACGTCCCGGTAGGCGATCCGGCCGACGGCGTGCACCAGCAGCACCTCACGGAAGGTCGGTCCGAGTCGGGATGCGCCCTGCAGGTGGATCGGGCTCGCCATGTGCACGAACGGGAGTGGCACGAACTCGGTGAACCCGCCCGTCTCGCGCTGGAGGGCACGCGTGCGCAGCAGGTGGTTCGCGACGTGGCTCGGGTGCTCGATGGTGCCGAACATGATCGTGACATTCGAACGCAGGCCGACCTCGTGCGCGATGCGATGGGCCTCCAACCACTCCTCGGTGTCGACCTTGTCATGGCAGATGACCCGCCGGACGTCGTCGTCGAGCACCTCGGCGGCGGTTCCGGGCAGCGTTGCGAGCCCGGCGGATCGCGCCTCGACGAGGTAGTCGCGCAACGACATGCCGAGCCGCCGCGCCCCCTCGGTGACCTCGAGCGCGGTGAACCCGTGGACGTGGATGTCCGGAGCGACCTCCTTCACGGCGCGGATGAGGTCGAGGTAGTACGAACCGTCGAAGTCGGGGTGGATGCCGCCCTGCAGGCACACCTCGGTGGCGCCGCACTCGACCGCCTCGACGACCCTGCGCTGGATCTCCTCGACGCCGAGCAGGTACGGGTTGCCCCGGAGGTTGAGGGAGAGCGGACCCTTGGAGAAGGCGCAGAACCGGCACTTGAACGTGCAGATGTTCGTGTAGTTGATGTTGCGGTTCCGGACGAAGGTCACCGCATCGCCGACGGCCGCACGACGGAGACGGTCGGCGGTGTCGTAGACCGCCTGCGCGTCGGCCCCCCGCGCACCGAGGAGCGTGACGATCTCGTCGAACCCGACCTCCTGCCCGGCGTCGACCCCGTCCAGGACCGCGGCGACCGCTCCGGCGGCCGGGCGGGCGTCGGTCCGCAGCAGGATCGGCGGCGCCACCTCACCACCGGCCGACCACGTGTCGTCCCGGGCCATCCACTCGGAGTCCGCCGCTCGCCGGAGTGCCGTGCGGAGTCCGGGATCGATCCACTCCTCCGAGGCCGCGTACTCCGGGTAGACGGTGAGTCGCGGTGCGAGGGTCCGTCCCGCCCGCTCCGTGGCCCGACGCAGGACGTCGAGCGCGGGCCAGGGTCGTTCCGGGTTGACGTGGTCGGGGGTCACGGGGGACACCCCGCCCCAGTCGTCGATCCCGGCGTCGATGAGGACCGAGAGTTCGTCCGGGTCGGACAGGTTCGGCGGCGCCTGGATGTGCATCGTCGGGCCGAGCACGATCCGGGCCATCGCGACGGCGTGGAGGTACTCCTCGCGGTCGCAGGCCGGATCGCGGTGCATCGCGGTGCCCGCCTTCGGGAGGAAGTTCTGGACGATCACCTCCTGCACGTGCCCGTGGCGGGCGTGCGCATCCCGGATCGCGAGCAGCGCCTCGAGTCGTTCGGCCCTGGTCTCGCCGATGCCGACGAGGATCCCGGTGGTGAACGGCACCCGAGCGACCCCGGCCGCCTCGAGGGTGGCGAGTCGTCGCTGCGGTGTCTTGTCGGGCGCGCCGTGGTGGGGTCCGCCCGGTTCACCGAGGCGGGCCGCGAGCGTCTCGATCATCATCCCCTGACTCGGGCTGTACCGGCGCAGGCGGCGCAGCGCGGCCTCATCGATCGCGCCCGGGTTGGCGTGCGGGAGCAACCCGGTCTCCTCGAGCACCGCCGCCGCCGCGGTCACGAGGTAGTCGGTGGTCGAGGCGTGTCCGTGTGCGGTCAGCCACTCGCGAGCCGCGGGGTAGCGGGCCTCCGGTTCCTCACCGAGGGTGAAGAGCGCTTCGTGACAACCGGCGGCCGCACCGTCACGGGCGATCGCCAGCACCTGGTCGAGGTCGAGGTAGGGGCGTTCGAGCCGGGCCGGCGGCTTGGCGAAGGTGCAGTAGCCACAACGATCCCGGCACAGCATCGTGAGCGGGATGAACACCTTCGGCGAGAAGGTCATGCGCGTGCCGTGCCCGTGGTCGCGCGACCGAGCGGCCTCGGCCATGAGTTCGCCGAGCGGGGCCCCGAGGAGATCGACGTGTTCGCCGGTCACGG
>JBEAXD010000035.1:0-4709 GCA_041159995.1 Actinomycetota bacterium
CGAAGTCGTGCAGGAACAGCTGCTGCTCGGCGATCGGGTCCCCGCCGAGGCGCTGCTTGCGCCGCGCGATCCCGAGGACCTCGTCGAGGGCCCGACGCCCCACGCCCAGTGCGAAGCCCGCGTGCCCGCCCGCCGTGATGCCGAACAGGCCGATGCGGAAGTTCGCGCCGCCGCGGCGCTGCTCCGCCTCGAGGAGCGGGAACGTGAACGCCGGATCGACCCGTTCGCCGTGCACCGCGTAGTCGAAGGACCCGGTGCCCTGGAGCCCGAGCACGTGCCAGCCGTCGCGCAGCTCGACGTGGTCCCGGGGCACGAACGCGACCCGCATCGCCGGCATGCCCGACTCGGCCACGACCGGCTCGCCGTCGCGCGTCTCCATGAACCCCGCACCGAACCAGGTCGAGTGGGCGCAGCCGCTGCCGAAGCGGTACTCACCGTCGACCACGAAGGCGTCACCGTCACGCACCCCCGAACCGATCGGCCCGAGCATCCCCGCGTGGATGCCGAGGCCCTCGGCGCCGAACATCGCGTCCACCGCCGCGTCCTCGAGGTAGATGCCGGCGAAGCACGAACTCGTGGCGTTCGCCATGAGTGACCACCCGGTCGAACCGTCGGCATAGGCGAGCTCCTCGAACACGCCGAGCGCGGTGCGGATGTCCACCTCGCCCCCACCCAGCTCGGCCGGCACCTGCACCCAGAAGAGCCCCGCATCCCGGAGCGCATCGACGACGCGGGGCGTCATGGTGCGGGCGTCCTCGGTGGTGCGCGCCTCGGCCTCGATGAGGTCGCGCAACGCCCGGGCGCGGGCGACGGGATCGGCGTTCGGAGCGGTCGTCGTCATGGGGCGAGCATAGGGACATCGGCGCTACCGTCGCACCCGTGACGGACCCGTTCTCACCCCGTACCTACCCCGAGTTCCCCGGCCACGTCGGCCGCACCTTCGCCGGCTCGGAGGGGTGGTGGCCGGAACGTCCGGTCCCGCGGCGGGGCGCGCCGAACGTCATCGTGATGCTCGCCGACGATCTCGGCTTCGCCGACCTCGGGTGCTTCGGCTCCGAGATCCGCACGCCGAACCTCGACGCGCTCGCGGCGCGCGGCGTGCGGATGACCGACTTCCACTCCACGCCGATGTGCTCACCCACACGGGCCGCCCTCCTCACCGGTCTCAGCCCGCACCGAGCCGGGTTCGGGTCGGTCGCCCACTCGGATGCCGGGTTCCCCGGGTACGCGATGGAGCTCCCCGACTCGGTGGAGACCCTCGCCGAGGGGCTGCGAGCCCGCGGGTACGCGACCCTCATGGTCGGCAAGTGGCACCTCTGCAAGGACTCCGACGCATCGGCCGCGGGTCCCCAGCACTCCTGGCCCTGCCAACGGGGTTTCGACCGTTTCTACGGCTTCCTCGATGCGTTCACGAACCTGCACCAACCGCACCGGCTCACCCGGGACAACAGCCCGGTCGAGGTCGACGAGTACCCGGAGGGCTACTACCTCACCGACGACCTCACCGACCGGGCGATCTCGATGATCCGCGAGCGCAAGGCCTCGAACCCGGAGCAGCCGTTCTTCCTCTACTTCGCACACGGCGCGGTGCACGCACCGCTGCAGGCGAAGGCCGACGACATCGACCGGTACCGCGATCGGTACCACGAGGGCTGGGACGCGCTCCGGGCCGAGCGCTTCGCCCGCCAGCGGGAGCTCGGCATCGTCGGACCCGACACCGAGCTCCCGCCCCGGAACACCGAACCCCAGCACGATGTCGTGGCGTGGGACACCCTCGGCGAGCAGGAGCGCGAACTGTTCGCCCGACACATGGCGGTCTACGCGGGCATGGTCGACAACATCGACCAGAACGTCGGACGGCTCGTCGCTGCACTCGAGCAGCTCGGTGAACTCGACGACACCCTCATCATCTTCACGTCCGACAACGGCGCGTCGCGCGAGGGCGAGGAGGTCGGCACGTCCTCGTACTACGTGCACCTCCTGCAGGGCGACGACGTGGAGGCGGACCACGCGCGGATCGACCTGCTCGGCGGACCCCGCACCACCCCGCACTACCCGCGGGGCTGGGCGATGGCCTCGAGCACGCCGTTCCGCCTCTACAAGATCAACACCCACCGCGGCGGCCACTCGGTGCCGTTCATCGCCTCCTGGCCCGCCGGCCTGCCGGCCGACGGGACGATCCGACGACAGTGGGGCCACGTGACCGACCTGCTCCCGACGATCCTCGACGCGGTCGACGGCGTCGCACCCACCGAGCAGGCCGACGGCTCCACCCTCGACGGGACGACGCTCCTGCCGGCATGGCGCGCCGCCGATGCACCGACCACCCACACCGAGCAGGTCTTCGAGATGAACGGCCACCGCGGCTACTACCGCGACGGCTGGGAGGCGGTCACGCTCCACCTGCCGATGACGCCCTTCGCCGACGAGCGCTGGGAGCTCTACGACCTCGGAGCGGATCCGACGGAACTCCACGACCTCGCGGCGAGCGAGCCGGAACGACTCGCCGAACTCGTGCGGGCCTGGGAGGACGCAGCCTGGGACGGGCGCATCTACCCGCTCGACGAGGGCACCTCGCTCAAGTACCTCATCCGCCCGCCCCGCTCGGAGGTCTACCGGGGGCCGGTGACGATCGCGCCCGGCACCCCGACCCTCGAACGCTGGCGCTCGGTGCAGCTCATCTGGTTCCGTTCGTGCACGATCACGATCGACGCGACGCTGCGGCGACCCGAGGACCGGGGTCACCTCGTCGCCCACGGCGATCAGGGTGCGGGGTACGCGGTGTACGTGCTGGACGGCCACGTGCACTTCGTCCACAACGACGGACGCGGACTGCTGCGCACCCTCGACGGTGGCGCGATCGGTCCCGGTCGGCACGAGATCGTGTGCGACCTGCGAGCCGCGCCGGGCAACACGTGGACCGTCGCCCTGCAGGTGGACGGCGGCGAGCCCGCGATCCTCGAGGGGGTGCCCTTCCTCTACGGCATGGCCCCGTTCGAGGGCATCGACGTCGGCATCGACCGTCGCTCCCCCGTGTCCTGGGACCTCTTCGAACGCTTCGGGGCCTTCCCGTTCACCGGGGAGATGGGCCCGGTCCGCTTCGAACCGGGGGACGACGCGCCCGGTGCACCGTCGAGCCTCGTCGACATGCTCCGGAACATCGGCCTCGCGTTCGAGTGATCCGGCGGGCGCAGCGGACCTAGAGTCGGGGGTGGCGCGCATCGCCGCCCACCGCCCTCGACCCACGCGCGGTCCCACCCATCATGCGGAGCGCCGGGAAGTCTGGTCGGCAGGGAGTCCACGAGATGGCCCGCGTCATCACCGCACCGCACACCTTCCTGCGCCGGTTCGTCGAGGTCGAGACGCGGGCCGCCTACGCGATCGTGGCCGCCGCGGTCCTCGGCGTCGCGCTCGCCTCGCTCCCGTTCGGTGACGATCTCGTCCGGCGCCTCGACGATCTGCACGTCCGCCAGGTGGTGACCGAGATCGCAGTGTGCGGCTTCTTCCTCCTCATCGGCCTCGAACTGCGCCGGGAGGCGGCCCACGGCGCACTCTCCGGACCGGTGGCCACGGTCGCCGCGGCCGCGGCGGTGCTCGGCATGGCCGTGCCGACGGTGATCTACCTCCTCGCCGCGCCGAGCGGCGCGCGGGCCGGATGGGTCGCGGTGGTCGCGACCGACATCGCGGTGGCCAGCGCGGTCGCCCTGCTCGGGGTCCCGACCGATCCGGCCCGGGTGCTGTTGCTCACGATCGCGATCTTCGACGACCTCGGCGCGGTCGCTGCGCTCGCCGTCTTCGGCGGCCACGCCCCGGACGTCCTGTGGCTGCCGGTCATCATCGGACTCGTGGCGGCCTACGCATGGTCGGCGCGCCGGTTCCGGCTCGGCGGCCTCGCGGCGGTCGCCGTCGCGATCGGCGCCAGCGCGCTCTCCCTGCACGCGGGGTTCCACCCGTCGCTCGCCGCGTTCGCCGTCGGCTTCGCAGTGCCCCGCGCCGCGGGTCGGCGCAGCGACGAACCGGTCGACGAGCGCATCGAACGGCGGCTGCATCCGTGGATCGCCGGGCTCGCGCTCCCGGTGTTCGTCCTGCTCCAGACGATGGTGCCGTTGCGGCTCCGCCCGGGCAGCCCGGCCTCCCTCATCCTCATCACCGTCGTGGCGGTGTTCGTCGGCAAGACCGTCGGCGTCGCCGGCGTCCTCGCGGTCACCCGCCGGATCCACGGCATCACGCCCACCGAGTGCCTCGCCGTCGGGTTCGCCGCGGCCGCCGCGCTCACGGTCGCGCTCATCGGCGTCGACGCCACGCTGCGCGGGACCCCGTTCGCCCAGCCCGTATCCCTCGGGATCCTCGCGGCGACGGTGCTCGCCGCGGCGGCGGGCATCAGCGTCGGGCGACTCGCCACCCGACGCGCCAGCCGAACGTCCCGAGGCTGAGGCCGCAGGCGAGCACGATGGTGAACGCGGAGAACATCGCCCGCCCCGGGGTGAAGTGACGGAGCAGACCTCCGAGCACCACGGCCGTGGCGACCGTGCCGAGCAGGCGCAGGAACTCGCCGGTGCGCGCCCGGTACAGCGAGAGGGCGAGCGCGCCGAGCAGCCAGGCGAGCGCGATGGGCCAGAGCACGGTGAGGAACCAGGTGAGCCCGGACTCGTCGAGGCCGTGGGAGCGACGGCCGATCGCCACGAAGACGACGAGCACGACCGCGTCGG
>JBEAXD010000100.1:0-5646 GCA_041159995.1 Actinomycetota bacterium
TTCTACCTCGATGCGATCCTCCCGATCGCGCTCGCCGACGGCGTGAGCCACGTGTGCACCCTGGACGTCGACTCGTTCCCGATCGACGACGCGTGGGTCGACGTGCTCGTCGCCGCGGCACCGCCGGCCTCGGGTCTCACCGGGGTGCTGCGGGTGGAGAACGGCGACGTCGCCCTCCCACACCCGTCGTGCATCCTCGCCCGCCGCGACTTCTTCGAGGAGTACATGCCGTCCTTCTCGCCGGACTCCGACTACACGCCCGAGTTCCGACGCTTCCTCCAGACGACCGAGCAGGCCGCCGACACCGGCATCCGCCTCGGGTACACGCTCTGGCAGCACGAGCTGCCGTGGGGTCACCTCGTCCGCACGAACGTGCGCAACCCGCACTACCTCATGGCCGGCATCTACGGCGACGTGATCTTCCACCTCGGCAGCGCGGGCCGCGGCAAGGTGTTCCGGCACGACTTCCGGGAGTCGACGATGCACCGCTGGAGCGCGCCCATCGAGCGGCTCCCGGTGCGGGGCCGGATCGGCACGGCGACCCGGCGATCGGTCCTGCGCTTCCTGCGCCGCGACATCGAGGAGCGCGTCGTGCTGCAGAACAGCGACGCGTACGCGGCGCTGCGCCGGGAACTCGTCCGGGCCCCCGACGCCCTCATCGCGTACCTGCAGGGCGCGCCCGCGGGCGTGCACTCGCCGCCCGACCGACCGGGGGTCCCGGCATGAGCCTGCGGCGCGCGATGCGAGCGGCGGCCGAGGCCCTCTACGATGCCCCCTCGCCGGGCGGCGACCCCACGATCGAGGACCTCACGCGCCGATGACCTTCTCGATCCCGACCCCGCCCGACTCCCCGCCGCCCGAGCTGCGCTACCGGCGCGCCCTCGCGTTCCGGGCGTCGGTGCGTGAGCTGGCCGCCGCCCGCCACATCATCCGTGGGCTCGTCGTGCGCCAGGTGCGCGCGCAGTACAGCCAGCAGGTGCTCGGGCTCGCCTGGGCCGTGTTGGCCCCGCTGGCGCAGATGATCGTGTTCACGTTCCTGCTCAACCGCGTGAGCAGCTCGACCTTCGCGACCGGGGGCGTCCCGCGGCCCCTGTTCCTCTACGTCGGGCTCACCTGCTGGTCGTTCTTCTCGTCATCGGTCACGAGCGCCGGATCGAGCCTCGTCGGCAACCCGCTGCTCAACAAGGTGTACGCCCCCCGCGAGGTGTTCCCGCTCGCGCAGGTCTCCTCCTCCGCGGTCGACGCACTGGCCTCGGCCGCGCTGCTGCCGCTGCTCTTCCTCGCCGCGCAGCGGTGGCCGTCCTCCACCCTCTACTGGGCACCGCTGCTCATCCTCATCCTCGTGGTGTTCACGGTGGCGGTGGCCATCGCGGTGTCCGCGGTCACGGTCTACGTGCGGGACCTGCGGTCCGGCCTCCCGTTGCTCATGCAACTCGGCCTGTTCCTCACGCCGATCCTGTACCCGGTGTCGAAGGTCCCCGAGCAGTTCCGCACCATCACCATGCTCCTGAATCCGATCGCCGGCGTCGTCGAGGGTCTCCGGGACTGCCTGTTCTACGGCCGGGCCCCCGATCCGCAGTACACACTCGTGGCCGCTGCGGCGTCGCTCGTCTACCTCGTCGGAGCGTTCGCGCTGTTCAAGCGCCTCGAGACGGGTTTCGCGGATGTCTCCTGAGGGGACCGTCGAGGTCAGTCACGTCTGGAAGCGGTTCCGCCGCGACCGCGGCCGACGTCTGCTGCGGGATCACGTCGGCCGCGTCGGTCGGCGGGTGGCCCGGCGGAACGGCGAGAACCCGTGGCGTTGGGTGCTGCGCGACATCGACTTCACCATCACCCCCGGGGAGTCGGTGGGGTTCGTCGGATCGAACGGGGCCGGCAAGTCCACGCTGCTGAAGATCATCTCGGGCGTGATGTTCCCCCACAGCGGCCGGGTGACGGTGCAGGGACGCATCGGTGCACTCATCGAGGTGTCGAGCGGCATCCACCCCGAGCTGACCGGCCGGGAGAACATCAGTGTGTTCGGCACGCTGCTGGGACTGAGCAAGGCCGACATCGCCCGCAAGTACGACGAGATCGTCGCGTTCGCCGAACTCGAGGAGGCGATCAACCGGCAGGTGAAGTTCTACTCGTCCGGCATGCGCACCCGCCTCGGGTTCGCGATCGCGGCGTTCCTCGAACCGAGCGTCCTCGTGGTCGACGAGGTGCTCGCGGTCGGTGACCAGTTGTTCCAGCAGAAGTGCCTCGATCGCATGCGGACCGTGCTGCAGGGCGGCACCACGCTGCTGCTCGTCTCCCACGACCTCGCCGCGGTCGGCGCGACGGCGAGCCGCGCGATCTGGCTCGCCGACGGGACGATGCGGGCCGACGGACCGGTCGACGACGTGCTCGCCGGGTACCGCACGGCGATCGAGGCCGAGGCCGCGTCCAAGATCGACCTCGAGGGCGACCTGCGGATCGCGGACGTGCGGGCGACGGGTCCGTACGGCGGCGCGCTCGGCACCGACGAGCCCTGCACCGTCTCCTTCGATCTGACCGCAGCGCAGAGCCAGCAGGTGAACCTGTTCCTCGGTGTGAGCCAGGGCCCGGCCACCCCGATCTTCGCGGTGCGCCACCAGGTGCACCTCGGCGAGGGCCGGACCTCGGTCACCGTCGACTTCGAACGGATCCCGCTGCCCGCCGGCTCGTACTTCCTGTGGTTCGGTGCGTTCGAGCCGCACACCCGCGCCGAGATCACGCCGTGGCAACCGATCGGCCCGGTGCTGGTGGAGGGCGGCCGGCGGCTCGACCCGACGCCTCGGGCCATCGTGCGCCTCTCCCCCGTCTACGTCCCGGCATCGTGGAGCACGGGGTCCTGAACCCGATGCCCGCCGGATCGCCGCCGAACCCGCGGCCGCTCGTCTCGGTCGTGATCCCGGCGTACAACGCCGCGGGGTACCTCGCGCCGACGATCGAGTCGGTGCTCGCGCAGACCTACCGACCGATCGAGGTGCTCGTCGTCGACGACGGTTCCAGCGACGACACCGTGGGGATCGCCCGGGCGTTCGGCGATCCGATCCGCGTGATCGAGCAGGAGAACCGCGGTCCGGCCGGAGCCCGCAACACCGGGTTCGCCGCGGCCCGCGGCGACATCATCGCCCTCCTCGACGCGGACGACCTGTGGATGCCGGCGCGGCTCACGGCCTGCGTCGACCTGCTGCAGTCCGACCCGACGCTCGGCTTCGTGACCACCGATGCGTACCTCATCGAGGAGGACACGCCCACTGAGCGGCGCTACTACGGTGACTACCAGCGGTACCCGTTCCCGGCCCGGGGCGCACAACTCGACGAGATCGCGAAGCGCAACTTCGTGTTCGTCTCCGTCGTGTTCGACCGGCGGCTGTTCGACCTCGTCGGTGCCCGCCTCGACGAGCGGCTCTGGGGCACCGAGGACTACGACCTCTGGACCCGGTTCCTCCTCGCCGGCGCCGAGGCGGGACTCGTCCCCGAACCCCTCGCCTGGTACCGGGTCCGGGCCGACAGCGTGAGCCGGGCCCGCTCCCGCCAGTGGCGCGCGCACCTCGCGGTGCTCGAACGGCACCTGCCGAGCCTGTGGCTGCGCGGCGCGCACGGCCGACCGCAGGACGCGTACGACATCGGGGTGGAGCTGGCACGGCGCGGGGATCGGCGCCTTGCGCTCTGGTTCGTGACCCACGCGGTGCGCGACCCGGGTGGCCGGGCGTTCCAACGCGCCCGGTACGCCATCGGTGGGGTGTGGGCCGTCCTCGTCGGCCGGCGGGCCGGCGCGACCGGGTCGACCGAGGCCGCGGCATGAACGGGGCGGCCCGGCTCGTGCTCCTCGTCGGTGCCCCGCGGTCGGGCACCACCTGGCTCCAGACGATGCTCGGCGCGCACCCCGATGTGGCCACCCCGCAGGAGACCGACCTGTTCAGTCGGTTCCTGCAGCCGATGCTCGACTCGTGGACCCGCGAGGTGCGCGGCGGACCGGACGGATGGGCGAAGCGCCGGTACAAGGGACTGCACTCGGTGCTCACCGACGAGGAGTTCGCCACCATCGGGCGCACGATGCTCGGGACGGTGACCGAACGCGCCGCCGCGCTCAAGCCCGGCGCGACCGTCGTCGTCGAGAAGACCCCGTCGCACAGCACCTGCGCCGACTCGATCGCCGCGTTCGCGCCCGACGCCATCGTCGTGCACCTCGTGCGGGACGGTCGGGACGCGGCCGCCTCACTGCTGGCCGCCGGACGATCCTGGGGCGGCTGGTGGGCCCCGCGGACCACGGCCCGGGCCGCCTCGATGTGGCGCGAGCACGTCGAGGGTGCCCGGCAGTGCGCGATCGCGAACCCGTACCTCGAACTGCGGTACGAGGACCTCCGGGCCGACGGTCCGGCCGCACTGCGGCGGGTGTTCGAGCACTGCCGCATCCCCACCACACCGGCGGAGTGCGCCGAGCTCCTCGACTCGTTCACCCTCGACCGCATGGCCGCGGGCGACGGATCGATCGTCATCGGCGGCGCGTTCGCCGAGGCCGCCCGGGAGCGCAACGAGCCCGAGGGGTTCTTCGGTGCGGGTGGCTCCGGGACCTGGCGCGAGGGCTGGACATCCGAGGATCGGCTCACCTTCGACGCGGTGGCCGGCGACCTGCTCGTCGACCTCGGCTACGAGCCGGATCGCACCTGGGCCGGGACCGAGACCGCGCGTCGACGGTTCGCGCGTCGGGTCGCCCGCCGCCGGCGCCGATCCGCACTGCTCGGGCGCCTCGGGGACCGGGGCACGGCGTTGGAGCGCACCCTGCCGTGATGCACGTCGCCACGGTCCACTGGCGAGACCCGCGGTGGATCGCCCCGCAGACGCGGTTCCTGCGTCGGCACCTGCCCGAGCACCGCACCTGGGCCGCGGTCGAGGGTGTCCCGGCCGCCGACGCGGCGGCCTTCGACACCGCGCTCGAGCTCGAGGGCTCCCATCCCGAGAAGCTCAACGAACTCGCGCGCCGGATCGCGGCGGTGGCCGAGCCCACCGATCTGCTCCTGTTCGTCGACGGCGATGCGTTCCCGATCGCACCGATCGACGCGTCGCTGCTCGGCGACCTGCCCCTGGCCGCCGTGCGGCGGGACGAGAACCTCGGCGACCCCCAACCCCACCCGTGCTTCTGCCTCACGACCGTCGGGTACTGGACGACGATCGGCGGCGACTGGCGGCGCGGCCACACCTGGGTGAACACCGCCGGTGAGACCGTGAGCGACACCGGTGGCAACCTGCTCGGGATCCTCGAGGCCCGCGGCGACTCGTGGCGTCCGATCCTGCGCTCGAACCGGGTCGACCTCCACCCGCTCTGGTTCGCGGTCTACGGCGACGTGGCCTACCACCACGGCGCGGGCTTCCGGGACCCCGTGGCCCGGGTGACGACGACCGAGGCCCGCGACCGGGCCCGGTCCGCCGCCGGCCACACGGTCATCCCCGCCCGGGTGCCCCTGCTCGGCCGGGCCGAGCGCTCCCTGCGCTACCGGGCGGCCATGCGCCGCTACCAACGCGATGTCGCCGCACACGCCGAGACCGACCGGGCGCTCGCGGAGGCGGTCTTCGAGGCCCTCCGCGTGGACGATGATTTCGTCCGACGGTTCACCGAGACCCCGACCAACCGCGAGGAGA
>JBEAXD010000224.1:0-2852 GCA_041159995.1 Actinomycetota bacterium
CTCCGGGTCGCCTGGCTCATCTACCGCGGCAATCCGCACTGCGGTGGGCAGGGCGTCTACAGCCGGTACGTGGCCCGGGAGGTCGCCGCCCTCGGTCACCACATCGAGGTCCTCGCCGGCCAGCCCTGGCCCGAGCTCGACGACCCTGAGCAGTTGGTGAAGATCCCGGGCCTCGACCTCTACCGGTCCTCGAACCCGTTCCGGGTGCCGTGGCCGTGGGAGTTCCGGGACGGGACCGACCTCGCCGAGTTCGCGTACATGTGCACGGGCGGGTTCCCGGAGCCGTGGGCGTTCAGCGTGCGCGCCCGCAAGTACCTCCGCACCCGGCGTGCCGACTTCGACCTCATCCACGACAACCAGTGCTTCGGCACGGGTCTGCTCGGGATGATGCAGGACGGCTGGCCGGTCGTGGCCACCCTCCACCACCCGATCACGGTGGACCGGGACCTCGAGCTCGAGCACGCGTCGAACGCCTACCGCCGCTACCAGCTGCGCCGCTGGTACGCGTTCCTCGGCATGCAGATGAAGGTGGCCCGGGAGTTCCCGCGCCTCGTCACCGTGTCGCAGTCCTCGAAGCGGGACATCGTCGCCCAGATGGGTGTGGCCGAGGAACGCCTCCACATCGTGCCGGTCGGCGTCGACGAGGACATCTTCCGACCGATGCCCCAGATCGCGCGCGTCCCCGGCCGCCTCATGACGACGGCGAGCGCCGACGTGCCGCTCAAGGGCCTCACGCCGCTGCTCGAGGGGCTCGCCAAGTTGCGCACCGAGAACCCTGACGCGCACCTCGTCATCATCGGCCGCACGAAGGAGAAGAGCGCGACGCCCGCGCTCATCGAACGGCTCGGGCTCACCGGCCACGTCGAGTTCGTCTCCGGCGTGCCGCAGGAGCGCATCGTCGAGCTGTACGCCGAGGCGCAGGTCGCCGTGGTCCCGTCGTTGTACGAGGGCTTCTCCCTGCCGGCCATCGAGGCCATGGCCTGCGGAGTGCCGCTCGTCGCCACGACCGGCGGTGCACTGCCCGAGGTCGTCGGTCCGGACGGCGAGGCCGCGCTCACCGTCGAACCCGGGGACCCCGGGGCGCTCGCCATGGCGATCGGGCGCATGCTGGACGACGCGCCGCTGCGGGACCGGCTCGGTGCCGCCGGGCGCGAGCGGGTGCTCGGCAAGTTCACGTGGCGGCGGACCGCCGAGGGGATGATCGAGCACTGGTACGCCGCGCTCGACGAACGCGAGGGGCGCGCCTGATGCTCACCGTCGACTTCGACCGGATCGGCCTCCGGCCCGGCATGCGCATCCTCGACATGGGGTGCGGGGGCGGACGGCACGCGTTCGAGGCGTGGCGTCGGGGCGCGACCGTGGTCGCGCTCGACTACTCCGAGTCCGAGCTCAAGGACGTGCGCGCCGTGGTCGGCGGCATGCTGGCCGCCGGTGAGATCCCCGGGACCACCACCGACGCGCCGGGCGGCGTCACGAACGGCGACGCACTCAACCTCCCGTTCCCGGATGACGCGTTCGATGTGGTCGTGTGCTCCGAGGTGCTCGAGCACCTCTGGGCCGACGACCGGGCGATCGCCGAACTGTTCCGGGTGCTCAGGCCGGGCGGCCGCATGGCCGTCACCGTGCCCAACCGGTTCCCCGAGCGGATCAACTGGGCCCTCGACGACAAGTACCACGACACGCCGGGCGGCCACGTCCGCATCTACCGACGCGCCGACCTCGAGGCGAAGCTCCGACGCGCCGGCCTCTCGCTCGACGGCGTCGACCACCGGCACGCGCTCCACTCGCCGTACTGGTGGATCCGGTGCGCCGGAGGGGTCGAGAACTCGGATCGCCTCATCGCCCGCAAGTACCACGACCTGCTCGTGCACCAGCTCATGAAGCAGCCGAAGTGGCTCAACGCGATCGACGGTGCGCTCAACCCGGTCCTCGGCAAGAGCGTCATCATCTACTCGCACAAGGGCGCAGGCGCGCGGAGGACCGTGGCGTGAGCCTGCTGCGCGAGGTCCCCGGCATCCTCACGGTCGCCCAACTCGACGAGACGGTCGCGGCCATCGCGGCGATCCAGCTCCCCGACGGCAACATCCCGTGGACGCCGGGCGAGCACACCGACCCGTGGAACCTCGTCGAAGCGGCGATGGCCCTCGACCTCGGTGGACGGCACGACGACGCGGCCCGCGCCTACGAGTGGCTGCGCACGATGCAGCACCGTGAGGGCTCCTGGCACGCCTACTACGTGGGTGACGAGGTCAAGGACCCCACCCTCGACACGAACGTCACCTGCTACATCGCCAACGGCGTGTGGCACCACTACCTGTGCACGGGCGACACCGCGTTCCTCCGCGAGTTCTGGCCCGCGGTCGAGGCGGCGATCGACTTCGCGCTCGGACACCAGACCGAGACCGGCGAGATCGCGTGGCGGGGCGACGACCCGGCCGACGGCGCGCTCCTCACCGGATCCTCGAGCATCCATGCGAGCCTGAAGCACGCGATCGCCATCGCCGAGCGCCTCGGCCACGAGCGCCCCGACTGGGAACTGTCGCTCGGCGCGCTCGCCATCGCGATCGCGCACCGGCCCGAGCGGTTCCTCGACAAGGCCCGCTGGGCGATGGACTGGTACTACCCGATCCTCGGCGGCGTGCTGCGGGGCGAGGCGGCCCACGCGCGCCTCGCCGCCCAGTGGGACACCTTCGTGGCGCCGGGACGCGGTGTGCGTTGCGTGTCGGACCAGCCGTGGGTGACCGCGGCGGAGACCTGTGAACTCGTCATGGCCCTCGACGCCATCGGCGCCACCGACCGGGCGCTCGAACTGTTCGGCTGGGTGCAGTTCCTGCGGGCCGAGGGCCATGACG
>JBEAXD010000293.1:0-4879 GCA_041159995.1 Actinomycetota bacterium
CGGCCTCCCGGTACGCCGCAGTGGCCGCCGTCGCTGCGAAGGCCCCAGCAGCGTCGTCACCGAGCCCGCGCAGGACACGGTCACCGAGGCGCAGCACGGTGCTGGCCGGGTCGCGGAAGGATCCCGGATCGGGACGGGAGGGGCTCACGGCTGTCGGGTGCGGTCAGTCCTCGGAGGCCACCGAGGCCGCCTCGGACGCAGCCGGTTCGGCGACCTTGTCCTTGCGGAAGACGCCGGTGATCTGGTGCCACCGCATCTTCACGAACACCGCGACGCCGGCGAACCCGGCGGCGATGGCGCTCCCGATCATCCCGGCGCTGGTGCCATCGAGGTAGGCGACGTGCATGAGGTTCTCCTCGTGGGGTTCCGACGGCCACGGAGTGCGGCCCCGAACGCCGGTCATCGTACCGGTGGTCCCGAGGCCCCGGAACCACATCGGAGCGAGGGCGATCCGACCGTCGGAGGAGCCCTGAGCCGACCCCGGGAGCCGTCGGCTCACCCGGGAACGAGCCCGAGCCCGGTACCCGGCCGGCGATCGACGCAACAGGCCCGGGCCGGAGCCCGGGCCATTCACGTTGGAGCGGACGACGGGATTCGAACCCGCGACCCTCACCTTGGCAAGGTGATGCTCTACCAGCTGAGCCACGTCCGCGTAGGGCTCCCACTCTAGCAAGCCTCCCGGCTCGGTCGTCCACGGACGCCCTAGGGTCGGGCCGACGAGGGTGCGCCGTCGGGCGCCGAGTGACGAGGGGGCCACCATGCGGATCGGGATCTTCGGCGGCGCGGCCGTGGATGAGGGACTCGCTGCGGTCCGGCGGGCGGCGGCCACGGCCGAGGCCGAGGGGTTCGCGGCCTTCTGGCTGCCCCAGATCTTCGGCCTGGACGCGCTCGCGGCACTCACGCTCATCGGCGCCGAGACCCCCCGCATCGAACTCGGCACGGCGGTCGTCCCGACGTACCCGCGCCACCCGATCACCCTCGCGGCCCAGGCGCTCACGGTGCAGGCGGCTTCCGCCGGTCGTCTGACCCTCGGGATCGGCCTGTCGCACCAGTTCGTCATCGAGGCGATGTTCGGCTACTCGTTCGACAAGCCGGCCCGCCACATGCGGGAGTACCTCGAGGCCCTCGTCCCGCTCCTGCGCGGCGAGTCCGCCGACGTCGACGGCGAGACCCTGTCCGTGCACGCGCAGATCGCGGTCCCCGGTGCGGAGGCGCCCTCCCTCGTCATCGCGGCACTCGGACCCACGATGCTGCGCCTCGCCGCCGAACGGGCGGACGGGACCATCACCTGGATGACCGGGCCGCACACCCTCGAATCGTTCACCGTGCCGACCCTCACCGCCGCCGCCGAGGCGGCCGGCCGACCGGCGCCGCGGATCGCGGTCGGGCTTCCGGTGTGCGTCACCGACGACCCCGACGATGCCCGTGCTCGCGCCGCACGGATCTTCGAGGTCTACGGCCACCTGCCGTCCTACCGTGCCATGCTCGACCGAGAGGGGGCGGGCGGACCCGCCGACGTCGCCATCGTGGGCGACGAGGAGTCCGTCGCCCACCAGATCCGCAGGTTGGCCGAGGTCGGCGTGACCGACTTCGCGGCGGCCGAATTCGCTCAGAGCGCCGATGAGGTGCGCCGCACGCGCGACACCCTCCGCTCCCTGCTCTGAGCGACCCCGTCAGGTGCCGGCGAGGCGGGCCACGACCGGGGCGAGCATCTCGAAGTTGTCGTTGCCGAACACGACGTTCGACACCCCCCAGGTCTCGCGCCGTTCGACCAACCGGTCACAGATCGCGTCCACCGTGCCCGCGAGGAACACCCCGGACTCGAGCGCCTCGGTCGGCGACACGTCGAACATCGGAGCCATCGCCTCGGCGAGCCCGTCGGGATCGTCGGTGACCTGCGCGAAGAAGTAGCGGATCTGGAGCTCGATCGCATCGAACCGGTCACCGGCGCCCTCACGGATCCACTCGACCTTCTGTCGGGTCTGCGCGGCGAGCGCATCCTTCGCCGCGTCGGCGGTGATGGCACCGGCCCGCAGGTTGGGGTTGATGCCGACCACGTCGGCGTGGGCGCCGGCCAGCCGGAGGATCCGGGGGCCCCCGCCCCCGATGAGGATCGGCGGACCGGGCTGCTGCACCGGGACCGGAGTGGCCGTGTGGTCGGTGATCCGGTAGTGCTCCCCCTCGAAGGAGAAGGGCCGACCACTCCAGCACCCGCGGATCACCGCGAGCGCCTCCTCGAGTCGGGCGATGCGCACGCCCGGCCGGTCGTACGGGATGCCGAGTTGGTCGTAGTCGACCTGCATCCAACCGGCCCCGATGCCGAGATCGACCCGACCACCGGAGAGGACGTCCAGCGTGGCGATCTCCTTGGCGAGGACCGCGGGGTGCTTGTAGTCGTTCGCGAACACGAGCGCGCTGACCCGCAGGTCCGTCGTGACGGCGGCGGCGGTGGACAGGCCGACCATCGGCGCGAGGTCGGTCTCGACGAAGTGGTCGGGCATGTAGAGCGTCGTGTAGCCGAGCGCCTCGACCCGCCGGGCGAGGTCGGTGAACTCACGGCCATCGAGTGCGCCGCCGATCTGGACGCCGAATCGGAACGGGTGGGTCATGGTCCCTCCGGGAACGGGGCGCGTCAGCGCCCGGTGGAGCCCCAGCCCTCGGTACTGCGGCGGGAATCGCCGAGATCGTCGACGACCTCCCACTCGATCACCTCGAAGCGTTGGATGACGAGTTGGGCGATCCGATCGCCGCGTCGGACGGTGTAGTCCCGGCTCGGATCCGTGTTCACGAGCAGGACCTTCAGCTCGTCGCGGTAGCCCGCGTCGATGAGTCCCGGGGAGTTCAGCACGGTGACACCGTGCCGCAGCGCGAGCCCCGACCGGGGCTGGATGAACCCGGCGCACCCCTCCGGGATCGCCACGGCCATGCCCGTGGGGACGAGGGCCCGACCCCCGCCGGCACCGAGCCGCGCGTCCTCGCGGGCCTGCAGGTCGTAACCGGCGTCCCCGGAATGCTGCGCAGCCGGGAGTGGGAGGTCGGGGTCGAGGCGACGGAGCGGGATGCGCACGGCGGCACCCTATGCGCCCACGACCAGGACGCGCGAGGCTCGGGCGATGCCGATCTGGGCCTGGCTCCTCCTCCTCATCGCCGGCGGAATCCTCCTCCTCGCCGTCCACGACCTCACGCAGCGCCGCCACACCATCCTGCGCAACTTCCCCGTCGTCGGTCACCTCCGCTACGGCCTCGAGAGCATCGGTCCGGAACTGCGGCAGTACATCGTGACGGACAACGACGCGGAGCGGCCGTTCAGCCGCGACGAACGCCGATGGGTGTACGAGACCGCGGGCGGGGCCGGCGGTCTCGCCGGGTTCGGTACCGACAACGATCTCGACACCGCTGCGGGATACCTGTTCGTCCGGCACGCCGCCTTCCCGGTCGACCCGCCACCCGCCGAGGCGACGGCCGGGTACCCGCTCGCCTGTGCGAAGGTGCTCGGCGGTCCACGCGGGCGGCGCCACGCCTTCCGCCCCGCGTCGGCGGTGAACATCTCGTCGATGTCGTTCGGATCCCTCGGGCCACGAGCGATCGAATCGCTCAATCTCGGCGCGGCCCTCGCCGGATGCTGGCAGGGCACCGGCGAGGGCGGGATCAGCGAGTCCCACCGACAGGGCGGCGACCTGATCTGGCAGATCGGCACCGGGTACTTCGGGTGCCGTGACGCGCACGGTCGATTCGACCTCGCGCGCCTCGTCGACACGGTCGCGGGCGCACCGGTGCGGGCGATCGAGATCAAGCTGTCGCAGGGCGCCAAGCCCGGACTCGGCGGCGTCCTGCCCGGCGCCAAGGTCACCCCCGAGGTCGCGGCCATGCGCGGGATCCCGGTCGGCGAGACCTGCCACAGCCCGGCGCGTCACAGCGCTTTCGGCGACGTCGACTCGATGCTGGACCTGGTCGAACTCATCGCAGCCGAGACCGGCCTGCCGGTCGGGATCAAGAGCGCCGTCGGCGAGGACCGGTTCTGGGAGGAACTCGCCCACCTCATGGCCACCACGGGCCGCGGCGTCGACCACATCACGATCGACGGGGGCGAGGGCGGGACCGGTGCCGCCCCGCTCCCCTTCGCCGACAACGTCGCGCTCGCGTTCCTCGACGGGTTCCCCCGGGTGTACCGGGCGTTGGCGGAGGCCGGTGTCGTCGACGACGTCGTGCTCATCGGATCGGGTCGCCTCGGACTCCCCGTGCGGGGCCTCACGGCGTTCGCGCTCGGCGCCGACGCGATCAACACCGGTCGCGAGGCCATGCTGTCGATCGGATGCATCCAGGCGCAGCGGTGCCATACCGGGCACTGCCCGACCGGGATCACGACGTCATCGCGGTGGCTCCAGCGCGGCATCGACCCGACCCGTAAGTCGGTACGCTGCGCGTCCTACGTCGAGGGCCTGCGCCGCGACCTGCTCCGCCTCACCCGCGCCGCCGGAGTCCGGCACCCGGCACTCGTCGACCCCTCGATGATCGAGGAACGCGCGGGGACGGGCCGCCTCGTGACCCTCGGGGCCCGGAACGGGTACGAGCCCGGTTGGGGGGTCCCGAAGCCGGCGGTCCTGCGGGAGGCGGGTCTGCTCGACTGAGGGGCGGTCCCGCACCACCCGGTGCCCGGTTACCATGCGGCCCGACCGGCCATCCCGACCGGTCCGACCTTCCGGACCGGTCTGGTGGCCTTGGCCACGACCGCCGGAGACCTCGGACCCCGGAGGCCCCGAGACGGCCACGAGGGCACCGCAGTGAAGATCTCCGCCAAGTCCGACTATGCGGTCCGGGCCGCCGCCGAGCTCGCCGCCGCCGAATCGGGGCGCCCCGTGAAGGCCGAGGCCCTGGCGAC
>JBEAXD010000034.1:0-11316 GCA_041159995.1 Actinomycetota bacterium
CCCGTGGGCTCGGCGCCGGATCCGACCCCGAGGTCGGGCGGCAGGCCGCCGAGGACCACCGGGCCGAGATCGAGGAGGCGCTGCGCGGCGCCGACATGGTCTTCATCACGGCCGGGAAGGGTGGCGGGACCGGGACCGGTGCCGCCCCGGTGATCGCCGAGATCGCCAAGGAGCTCGGCGCGCTCACGATCGGCGTCGTCACCCGCCCCTTCGGCTTCGAGGGCCGGCGCCGTTCGGTGCAGGCCGAGCAGGGCATCCAGCGGCTCAAGGAGAAGGTCGACACGCTCATCGTCATCCCGAACGACCGGCTGCTGCAGGTCTCGGACGAGCGCACCTCGATGGTGAACGCCTTCAAGATGGCGGACGAGGTCCTGCTCCAGGGCGTGCAGGGCATCACGGACCTCATCACCACCCCCGGTCTCATCAACACCGACTTCGCCGATGTGAAGATGATCATGACGAACGCGGGCTCCGCGCTCATGGGCATCGGCTACTCCTCGGGCGAGGGCCGGGCCGTCAACGCGGCGCGGTCGGCCATCTCGAGCCCGCTCCTCGAGGCCAGCATCGAGGGTGCCCGTGGCATCCTCCTCACGATCTCGGGTCCGTCCGACCTCGGACTGTTCGAGGTGAACGAGGCCGCGCAGATCATCGCCGACGCCGCGCACCCGGACGCCAACATCATCTTCGGCACGGTCATCGACGACGCGCTGGGCGACGAGTGCCGGGTCACCGTCATCGCGGCGGGGTTCGACCGGTACGAGGGGGAGCGGGCCTCGGCGCCCCTCGGCCTGCGCTCGGACGAGCCGAGCTACGGCGGCGCGGACGACGACCTCGGTCTCGGCACCGACGACGACTTCGACGTCCCCGAGTTCCTCCGCTGATCCCGGCGCGGTCGGGCCCGCCCGTCTCCGCCCCGTGCTGACGCCGATCGATCTGGGGTGCGCCCGGGTCTGGTGCACCGACCGCCGTGGGGGCGTGTCGCAGCCGCCCTACGACTCGCTCAACCTCGCGGTCCACGTGGGCGACGATCCCCTCGACGTGCGCCGCAACCTCGTGGCCCTCGCCGCCGCCTGTGAGGGCACGCCATCGGATCCGGACGCCTGGGTGCTGGTGAACCACGTGCACGGCACCGAGGTGCTGCGGCTCGAGGCGCCGCCGGCGGGCCGGCCCGACGCCGACGGCGCCGCGTCCGACGTCGTCGGACTGCCGCTCGTCGCGATCGGAGCGGACTGCGCGCCGATCGCGCTCGCCAACGACACCGCGTGCGCCGCGGTGCACTCCGGGTGGCGGGGCCTCGAGGCGGGGGTCGTCGCCGAGGGTGTCGCAGCGGTGCGCGCACTCGGGTCCGGTCCGGTGCGGGCGCTCGTCGGACCGTGCGTGAGCGCGGCGCACTACGAGTTCGGCGCGGACGATCTGGCCCGGCTCGCAGCGAGGATCGGGCCGGAGGTGGTGGGGCGGACGCACGACGGGCGCCCGGCCCTCGACCTGCGCGCCGGCATCCATCGGGCGCTCGACACGTGCGGGGTGATCGAGGTGCTCGACGACCCGCGGTGCACCGTGGCCGATCCGAGCCTGTTCTCGTTCCGGCGTGACGGAGTCACCGGTCGTCAGGGCATGGTCGTCATGAGGATCCGATGACCACCGTCGACGAGAGCCGTGTCGCCGACCTCACGGCGAACCTCGAGGCGGTGCGGGCCCGGGTGGCCGCGGCGGCGCGTGCCGCCGGCCGCGACCCGGACTCGGTGCGGCTCATCGGCGCGTCGAAGACCGTCCCGGCGGAGGAGCTCGCCGTCCTCGTGCGCCTCGGTCTCACCGATCTCGGGGAGAACCGGGCCCAGGAGCTGCTGGCCAAGGCACCCGTGCTCGCCGCCCTCGACGCGGTCCCGACCTGGCACTTCGTCGGGCAGCTCCAGCGCAACAAGGTCCCCGCGCTCGCGCCCCACGTGGCCTGCTGGCAGTCGGTCGATCGGATCGCACTCGGCGAGGCGATCGCGAAGCGGGCCGCCGGGGCCCGGGTCCTCGTGGAGGTCAACCTCGGGGCCGAACCCCAGAAGGGCGGCGCCGCACCGGCCGAGGTCCCGTCGCTCGTCGAGGCGCTCTCGTCGCTCGGGCTCGATGTCGCCGGCCTCATGACGGTGGCTCCGCTCGAGGGGGAACCGGGGCGGTGGTTCGACGCGCTCGCCGCCCTCGGCGATCGTCTTGGGCTCCGCGAGCTGTCGATGGGCATGAGCGGCGACTTCGAGGCGGCCATCGCCCACGGTGCGACGATGGTCAGGGTGGGTACGGCGCTCTTCGGTGCCCGCCCGCGCCCCTGACGGCTGCGCTCGGGCGCGGGTGTCCCCGCCGTCGGGGGCGGGCGACGGTAGGCTCACGCGTCGCCCGAGGAGGTTGCAGCCATGCCCGGCTGGATGCGCAAGACGATGGATTACCTCGGCCTCTCCGAGGTCGACGAGGTCGATCAGCCCTACGGGGACTACTCCGACGACATCGACGGTTCGTACCTCGATGACGAACCGGCGACGGAGCCCGAGCCCGTCATCGCCCCGCCGCGGCGCGAGCGCATGGTCCGCCCCGCCGCCGCACCGTCCGGCACGGTCCGCACGGTCGACGCGTCGACACCGCCGACCGTGGCCACGCCCGTCGTCGACGTGACGAAGCCGATCATCCGACCCGTGGCCGCATCGAGCGCCCGAGTCCACGTCGTCGAGCCCCGCGGGTTCAACGATGCACAGGAGGTCGGCGACCGCCTCAAGGCGGGCCAGCCGGTGATCATCAACCTGCAGGGGATCGACAACGATCTCAAGCGGCGGCTCATCGACTTCTCGAGCGGGCTCACCTACGCGATCTCGGGCACCATGTCCCGGGTCTCCGATCAGGTGTTCCTCCTCGCGCCGAGCAACACGGAGGTCTCCGCCGAGGAGAAGGAACGCCTCCAGGCCCGCGGGCTCTACCGCCCGTAGATGCTCACCGAACTGCTCTGCAACCTCATCACGATCTACCTCGTGGTGCTCGCGGCCCGGGCCGTGCTGTCCTGGTTCCCGGTGCGTCCCGACTCACCGGTCGCCGGGCTCGCCCGGGTGCTCATCACGGTCACCGAGCCGGTCCTCGAACCGCTGCGTCGGGTCATCCCGCCGGCCGGGGTCATCGACCTCTCGTTCCTCGTGGCGTTCTTCGGCCTCTCGATCATCCGGTCGATCATCTGCCGCTAGGCGGATGTCCACCACCCGGGCGGGAGGCGTCGCTACCATCCGGGGCATGGATGTGACGCCGCACGAACTCCGGGACGTCGAGATCAAGGAGGTGCGGCGCGGGTACGACTGCGACGCCGTCGACACCATCCTCGAGCGTGCCGCCGCCACCATCGAGTCGCTCCAGGAGCAGCTCCGTCTCGCCGAGCAGCACGCCCGTGACGTCGAGGTGACGGGGTCGGCCGTCCGCCAGGACGAGGACGTGCTGCAGCGCACGCTGCTCCTCGCCACGAGGGCCGCCGACGAGGCCGTGGCCGAGGCCAACGCGAAGGCCCGAGCCATCACCGAGGCCGCCGAGGCTCAGGCCCGCGCCACCGTCGAGGAGGCGACGGCCACCGCGCAGCGCGAGGCGAACGCCCAGCGCGTCGCGCTCGAGGCCGAGGTCAGCGCGCTGTCCTCGCGCCGTGACGCACTCTCCTCCGACGTCGACTCGCTCGAGCGGTTCGAGTCCGAGTACCGCGACCGGGTTCGGCGTGCGATCCAGGCGGATCTCGACGCGTTGAGCGTCTCGAAGGAGTCCGTCGGGGCGGCGGCCCGACCGAAGATCCACGACCTCGGTGACCCCGCGCCGTCGATGCCGGCGGGCGGACCGGCGACCGAACAGCTCGCGGCGGTCGAACCGGCGCCCGTGGTCGAGTCGGCCCCCGCGACCGAACCGGCGCCCGCCGACGGCGGCGCGCCCGAGGACGCCAGTCCGGTGCTCTTCGAGACGAAGCCCGGTCCGGCCTCGATGGACGACGACGCGTTCTTCGCATCGTTGCGCGAGGCCGTGAACGACGACACCCCGCTCGGGCCCCGCGACGAGGACATCCCGGAGCGTTCGATGTTCCCCGAGGAGCGCCGCTCGGGGATGTTCCGCCGCCGCCGCTAGGCGCGCGAACCGGTCGGCACCGACGGTCGGGTCTCCGGTCAGGCTCGCTCGATCCGGGCGGCCACCGAGCCGTCGTCGAGGGCGAGGACGTGCCAGCCCTCGGACGGCGCAGCGGGCGTCGTCTCGACCGTCCAGTGGCTCGCGAGGACCTCGGCCGCGATCGTCGCTGCGTGCTCCGTCACCGCGGCACCCACCGGGCCGTCCGCCCGCAGCGTCAGGGCGATGCGGTCGGCGATCTCGAGGCCGATCGCCTTGCGCAGGTCGTTGAGCGCACGCACGAGGTCCCGGGCCGTCCCCTCGCGGCGCAGCGCATCGTCGAGGGTGGTGTCGAGCGCGACGGCGATGCCGTCCTCCTGGGCGAGCGCGAACTCCTCGTGGGACGCGGCCCGGACCTCGATGTCCTCGCGGTCGAGCACCATCGCTTCGCCCTCGATCTCGACCGCGTACACGCCGGCCTCGTCGAGGGCGCGGCGCACTGCGGCGCCGTCGGCGGCGGCGAGGTGCGCCTTGAGGGCCGGCATCCGTGACCCGACCTTCGGTCCGAGGGTTCGGAAGTTCGGGTGCACCGTGTAGTCGAGCAGGCCCTCGAGGGTGGTGACCGCCTCGAGGGTGCGCACGTTGAGCGCGTCGGCGACCTCGGCGACCACCGCGTCCGGGAGCGTGAGCCCCTCGGGGAGCAGCACCATGGCCCGGCGCAGCGGCTGGCGGACCTTGATGCGTGCGTCGTTGCGGGCGGCGAGCCCGAGGCTCACCACCGCGCGCGCCGCGGTCATCTCGGCCTCGAGGGCCGGGTCGAGTGCCCCGGTGTCGACGGTCGGCCAGTCGGTGAGGTGCACCGAGTCCTCGGTCCGGCCCAGTTGCTGGTGCATCGCGTCGGCCACGAACGGCGTGTAGGGCGCGAGGAGGCGGGCGATCGTGTCGAGGCACTCGAACAGGGTGGCGTGGGCCGCCGGATCCGAGTCCTTCCAGAACCGGGGCCGGGAACGGC
Organism: Actinomycetota bacterium; assembly: GCA_041159995.1. Classification (GTDB taxonomy): domain Bacteria; phylum Actinomycetota; class Acidimicrobiia; order IMCC26256; family IMCC26256; genus IMCC26256. The sequence goes on from JBEAXD010000034.1 coordinate 5,108, forward strand.
GCACGTACCAGTTCGAGAGGTCGTCGACGAGGCGGTCGAGTGCCTGTGCGCCGCGGAGCGCATCGAAGTCCTCGAGCGCCGCGGTGACCTCGGCGATCGTGTGGTGGAGACGGGATCGGACCCACCGGTCGAGGACGTGGGTCGGTGCCGCGGGCTCCGCCTCCGGTTCCCATCCATCGAGGTTCGCGTAGGTCACGAAGAAGGAGTGGGTGTTCCAGAGCGTGAGCAGGAACCGGTTCGTCGTCTCGTCGATCCCCTCGATGAAGACGCGCTTGGGTGTCCACGGGCTCCCGGCGCTGAACATGTTCCAGCGCAGCGCGTCGGCGCCACGGGTGTCGAGCACGCTGAACGGGTCGATGACGTTCCCGCGTGACTTCGACATCTTCTGACCGTCCTTGTCGACGACCAGGGCGAGGCACACGACGTTGCGGTACGGCGAACGTCCGAACGCCATCGTGTTGATCGCGAGCAGCGTGTAGAACCAGCCGCGGGTCTGGTCGATGGCCTCGCAGATGAAGTCGGCGGGGAACCGTCGTTCGAACATCGCCTCGTGTTCGAACGGGTAGTGGAGCTGGGCGAAGGGCATGGATCCGCTGTCGAACCAGGCGTCGAGCACCGGCTCGACGCGGCGAGCGGTGCCGCCGCACTCGGGGCAGCGGATCTCGACCTCGTCGACCGCGGGGCGGTGCGGATCGAGCGCCAGCAGGTCGTCGTCCGCGAGCTCGCCGAGCTCGGCGAGGGACCCGACGCAGGTGTCGTGGCCATCGGCACAGCGCCACACGGGGATCGGTGTCCCCCAGAACCGGTCCCGTGACAGGGCCCAGTCGACGTTGTTCTCGAGCCAGTCGCCGAACCGGCCGTCCCGGATGTGCTCCGGGTGCCAGCCGACCTGCTGGTTCTCACGGATCATCGCCTCGCGGTGGGCCGAGGTCCGGGCGAACCAGGTCGGCTTGGCCCAGTAGATGAGCGGCGTGGAGCAGCGCCAGCAGTGCGGGTACGAGTGCTCGTAGGCCGCGACGCGCTCGAGCCGACCGAGGGTGCGGAGCCGCTCGATGATGGCGGCGTCCGCGTCCTTGACGAACACGCCGGCGTGAGCCGGGACGGCCGCGGTGAAGGCGGCGTCGGGCCCGACCGGGTTGAGCACCGGGAGCCCCTCGGCGGCCCCGACCTCGCGGTCGATCTCGCCGAAGGCCGGCGCGAGGTGCACCATGCCCGAGCCGTCCTCGATCGTCACGAAGTCGGCGGCCACGACCCGCCAGGCGTCCGATCCCGGGGCCGCGACGTCGTCGAAGGGCCGCTCGTAACGGAGCCCGATGAGCTCGTCCGCCGCCACCGGTCCCAGCACCTCGGCGTCCTCGCCCAGCACTGCGGTGACCCGGTCGGCCGCGAGCACCAGATCTCGGGCACCGTCACGGCCGCGCACCCGCACGTACGGGATGTCGGGGCCGATGGCCACGCCGACGTTCGACAGCAGGGTCCACGGTGTCGTCGTCCAGACGAGGAGGTCGAGGTCGGCGTCGATCACCGGGAACCGCACGTACACGGAGTCCTCGGTGATGTCGCGGTACGCGCCCGGCTGGCCGAGCTCATGGCTCGACAGCGCGGTACCGCACCGGCCGCAGTACGGGATGACCTTGAAGCCCTCGTAGATGTCGCCCTGGTCCCAGAGTCGCTTGAAGACCCACCACACGCTCTCGACGAAGGTGGGGGACATGGTCCAGTAGGCGCCCTCGACGTCCAGCCACATGCCGATGCGTTCGGTGAGGGTGGCGAAGTCGCCCACGTATCGCTGCACGGACTCGCGGCAGCGCGCGTTGAACTCGGCGATCCCGAACGCCTCGATCTGCTGCTTGCCCGAGAACCCGAGTTCCTTCTCGACCTCCACCTCGACCGGGAGGCCGTGGCAGTCCCAGCCGCCCTGTCGCCGCACGAGGCGGCCCCGCATGGTCTGGAACCTCGGGTAGATGTCCTTGAACAGGCGGGCCCAGGCGTGGTGGAGACCCGGCCGGCCGTTGGCCGTGGGCGGTCCCTCGTAGAAGACCCACTCGGGGGCGTCGGCCCGGCGGCGGAGGCTCTCGTGGAACACGTCGGCATCCCGCCACTGGGCGAGCACGCGCTGCTCGAGCGCGACGAGGTCGAAGGGTCCGACGGGGCTGAACGGCACGGCGGGTACGGTACACAACGCCTGTGCGGGCTCCGCCGGGTCGGGAGCGGGGTGCCGCGGCGTCCGGGAACGGGACCGCGTGCTTGATCCGCGGGATCCCGGCGGCTAGGGTGCCCCGCCCCCTCGCCCCGGATCGCAACAGGAGCAACCATGGCTCAGGCCGCTCGGAAGGCCGCCAAGAAGGCGCCCGCGAAGAAGGCCGCGCCCAAGCGGACGGCGAAGAAGGTTACGAAGCAGGCCGCCCCGAAGAAGTCCGCGGCCAAGAAGGCCCCCAAGAAGGCGCCCGCGAAGAAGGCCGCGCCCAAGCGGGCGGCCAAGAAGGCCGTCAAGAAGGCGCCCGCGAAGAAGTCCGCGGCCAAGAAGGCCGTCAAGAAGGCGCCCGCGAAGAAGGCCGCGGCCAAGCGGGTCGTCAAGAAGGCGCCGGCCCAGACCGCGGCCCAACGGGCGGCGGCGGCCAAGAAGGCCCGCGAGGCCGAGGCTCGGGCTCGGGCGGCGGCCAAGCGTGAGGCCGACCGGGCGCGCGCCGCAGCCAAGCGTGAGGCCGAGCGGCAGCGCGCGGCCGAGACCCGCGCTCGGGCGGCGGCCAAGCGCGAGGCCGAACGGGCGAGGGTCGCGGCGCGCAAGGCGGCGGAGAAGGCTCGGCTCGAGAAGGCGCGTGCCGCCGAGAAGGCCCGCATCGAGAAGGCGAAGGCGGTCGAGCGGGCCAAGGCCGAGAAGGCGAAGATCGCGGCGAAGCAGGCGGCGGAGCGCGCAGCCGTCCGGGCGGCCAAGGAGAAGGAGCGCGCCGAGGCGGCGGCTCGCAAGGCGGCCGAGCGCGAGGCGGTCCGCGCGGCCAAGGAGGCCGCACGGCTCGCCGCCGAGGAGGAGCGCAAGGAGGCCGAGCGCCGGGCCGCGGAACTCGCCGCCCGGTGCCCCTACTCGGGGATCAAGTACGACGAGGTGAAGCAGGCGCTCTCCGAGAGTGCTCGGCGCGCCCTCTCGCCCGCCCAGCTCGACACGCTGCGCACGCTGCTCACCGACGAACGCGCGCACCTCATCCACCAGGCCGAGGAGATGCAGGCCGAGGCCGATGCCCTCGTCCAGGAGCGCGAGCTCGGGGACACCCAGTTCGACGAGGAGTCGGGTGAGGGCGACACGATCGCCATCGAGCGCGAACGCGACCTCATCATCTCCTCGCAGGCCCGCGAGACCGTCGAGGAGATCGACCGTGCCCTGGCCCGGCTCGACGCCGGCACCTACGGGCAGTGCGTGCCGGGCGGGGTCCGGATCCCGTTCGAGCGACTCGAGGCGATCCCGTGGGCGGAGCACTGCGTCATGTGTCGCAACCGGGTCGAGCGGCACCGCTGAGCGCGACAGCCCGGCCCATGGAGTCCCGGCGGCGACTGCGCATCGCGTCGTCGATCGTGCTCGTGGTCCTGGCCGCCGACATCCTCACGAAGACCTGGGCGGTGCGTGCCCTCGCCGACGGTCCGGTGTGGCTCGTCGGGGACTCGATCGGGTTCCTGCTGTCGTTCAACTCGGGTTCGGCGTTCAGCATCGTGCAGTCCGGAGCGCCCGTGCTCGCGGTCATCGCGTGCATCGCGACCGTGGTGCTCATCCGCACGGTGATGCGCACCGAGGACCGCTGGCTCGTCGTCGGTCTCTCGCTCGTCCTCGCCGGTGCGCTCGGCAACCTCGTCGACCGCGTGTTCCGTGCGCCGTCCTTCCTGCAGGGCGCCGTCATCGACTTCGTCAAGATCGGTCCGTGGCCGCTCTTCAACGTGGCGGACTCGGCCATCTCGATCGGCGCGGTCATCATCGTCCTGCGCGTGCTGTTCGAGGGTCGGGAGCGACCGGAACCGGCGCCGCCGAGTGACGGGACGGACCGGTGACCGAGCAGTACGAGGTCCCGGCGGCCCTCGCCGGGGAGCGCGTGGACCGCGCGGTGGCGCTGCTGACCGGGTGGACCCGCGTCGATGTGCAGGCGCTCATCGCCGATCGCAAGGTCGTGATCGAGGGCCGGCCGGTGATCAAGAGCCGCCGCCTCGAGGAGGGCGAGGTCATCGACCTGCTCGCCGAGCCGGAGCCGGTGGGCCTCCCCGGACCCGAGGACATCCCGATCGTGGAGCGGTGGAGTGACGAGGACGTCATCGTCATCTCGAAACCGCCGGGGCTCGTGGTGCACCCCGGTGCGGGGAACCCGGACGGCACGCTCGCGAATGCGCTGCTCCATCACCATCCCGAACTCGCCGGCGTGGGGGAGCCCAATCGCCCCGGCATCGTGCACCGGCTCGACCGGGACACGAGCGGACTCATGCTCGTGGCCCGGACCGAACGCGCCTACGCCGGGCTGGTCGAGGCGCTGGCACGCCACGAGGTGGAGCGCCGGTACTTCGCGCTCGTGTGGGGGGTGCCGGACGCGCCGCGGGGAGTCATCGATGCGCCGATCGGACGATCGATCCGAGTGCCGACGCGCATGGCCGTCCGGCAGGGTGGGCGATCGGCGCGCACCCACTACGAGGTCGTCGAGTCGTACGCCGATCCGGAGGTGTCGCTCCTCGAGTTGACCCTCGAGACCGGCCGCACCCACCAGATCCGCGTGCACGTCGCCGCGATCGGGCACCCGGTGGTGGGGGACGTCGCCTACGGGGGCAACCGGCCGAGCCTCCCCCTGGACCGTCCGTTCCTCCACGCGGCGGCGCTCGGGTTCGACCACCCGGTGACCGGTGCGCGCGTGGAGATCACCGAGCCGTTGCCGGCCGACCTGCAGGGCGTCCTCGCCGGCCTCGAACCCTCAGCCTGAGGGCGCCGCCACCGCGAAGGGCGCGAAGCCCGAGAACGGGTGGACATCGCCGTCCTCGTCGATGACGAGACCGGTGGCACCGACACGCTCGATGAGGGGCGCGGCGGCATCGGCCCCGAGGACCATCACGGCCTTCGTGAGCACCTCGGCCGTGGTCGCGTCGCCGGCCACGATGGTGACGCTCGTCGGCCCCCCGGTCACGGGTGCGCCCGTGCGGGGGTCGATGAGGTGGTGTCGTGCTTCGCCGCCCCGGGTCCATCGGCGGCGGCGGGTGGAACTCGTGGCGATCCCACCGGCGCGCAGCGCGAGGTGGGTCGAGGGGACGTCCTCCACCGCGACGATCCAGGCCGGCCCCTCGGGTGGAGTGCCGGCGACGCACAGGTCCCCGCCGAGCGAGACGCACACCCCGTGGGCGCCCGCCGCCATCGTCTCGCGGCACACGAGGTCGGCGGCTCGGCCCTTCCCGATCCCGCCGAGGTCGAGGCGGAGTCCGGAGGGCAGGGCCACGCTCCGGACGATGGGGTCGAGCACCACGGCGCGTGGGCCCGGGGCCGGGCGCCCGACGGGACCGGGGGGCTGGACCCGGTCGAGGTGCTCGAAGTCACGCGTGTACCCGGCAGCGTGCAGGGCGTCGAGCACGGTCGGGTCGAAGGCCCCGCCGGTCGCCCGCCAGGCCTCGATCGACCGTTCGATGACCTCGAAGGTCTCCTCGCTGACCACGACGGGTCGCCCCGGATGTCGGTTGAGCCGGTCGAGCTCGCTCCCGGGTCGGAACCGGCTCCACCGGGCCTCGAGGTGTTCGATGCGCGCCTGAGCCGCATCGAGCATCGGCTCGGTGCCGCCCACGAGGACGACCTCGACGTCGGTGCCCATCGCCCGCCACGCGCGGCGGAGCGCCCCCTCCCGGTGCGGGCTGGGGCGCTCCTCGTCCATCGGTTCGGTCACGGCGCGGGCGTCAGTCGTCGTCCGGCTCGGTCGTCGAGGTCGTGGTGTCGTCGTCCTCGTCCTCCCGGTCCTCGTCGTCGTCATCGCCCGGGCGTGTGGTCGATGTCGAGGTCGTCGACGACGGGGCCGAGGGGGTCGCGGTCGCCGGGCGACCGGCCGAGCCCGACGGCGGACCGGGGTTCTGCGGGCTCGCCGCCCCCGGAGGGGTGGAGGCGGGTGCGCCCTCGGGCCCGGTGGTGCCGGTCGCCCCGGGGCTCGCCTCGGGTCCGGGCGGCACCGACCGTCCCGATGAGGGGGCGGGGGCCACCGGGCTGAAGG
>JBEAXD010000048.1:0-2829 GCA_041159995.1 Actinomycetota bacterium
GCACTGCGACGCCACTTCGAGGTGGATGCCGAGCACATCGCGATCACGGTGCTGTCCGAATGGGCCCGCCTCGGTCGGATCGGGGCCGAGGTCGTGCGGGACGCCATCGTCGGCTTCGGCATCGATCCGGATGGTCCGACGCCGCGACTGGCCTAGCGGGGAGGATCAACCCTCGGCGCGCTCGTCCGGGTCCCAGGGCTCGGGCTCGGCCTCGTCGGCCTCATCGTCGAGGTAGACCACGCCGGCGTCGTCGTCGTCGACGTCCGCGAGGGACCGACCGTCCTCCCGGAACAGGCCGTCCTCGAATCCCTGCTTCAGCTCGCGGGCCTCGCGGAACCGCCGTGCTCGACCTTTTCTGGGCACCTGGCCACCTGACCTCGACCGGCCGCACGCATGCGGTGTGGGCCTTCGATTATCCCTCACCGACGGGGGTCCGTGGGGAACCGTTCCGACGCCGCAGGACCTCGAGCCATTCCCCGGGCGGCCCGGCCCCGGGCCCTCCGGCCCGGGGGTTGTACGATCCTCCGCCTCGGGCGATTGGCTCAGTCGGTTAGAGCGCTGCCTTCACACGGCAGAGGTCGGGGGTTCGAGTCCCTCATCGCCCACCCAGGACTTCCGCGGTCTCCGGGACGCGTCGGTCAGGCGGTTCGGACCCCCTGCGCCTCCAGGGTTCGTCGCACCTGCGTCGGATCGACCTCACGGACCCCGACGCCACCCCGCACCGCCATGGCGGCTGCGACCCCCGCGCCCTGACCCGTGACCACGCAGCAGGCCATGTTGCGGGTGGCGGCGTGGGCGATGCGGTCGCCGCCGGTCGCCCGGCCCGCGACGAGCAGCCCGTCGATGCCGATGGGCACGACGTTGCGGTACGGCACCTGGAAGTACCGGCCCGTCGTCGGCAGGATCAGGACGCCGTAGCCGTCGATGAACTCCGGGAAGATGCCGATGGAGTCGTCGAAGCGACCCTCGTTGCGGACCTCGGTCTCGGTGAGGTCGTGCTCGCAGTGGACCTTGCGCGTGTCGCGCACGCCGAGCGTCGCGCCGAAGTTGCGGAGGCGCGCGTGCTCACAGCCGGGTACGTAGCGACGCATCGCCTCGATCGCGTGCAACACCTGGCGTCGACCCTCGATCTCGGCTCGAGTGAGGTCGTCGGGATCGGTGCCATCGACGCCGTCGAGGTGCACGAGGTTCATGTACGTGAGCTCGCCGGTCTCATGTGCTGCGCCCCACGTGCCGCCGATCGTCGTGAGGTCGGCGGGGATGACGCCGTCCGCCACCGCACGCGCGAACGGCTTGCCGAGGAACGGCGAGTACATGCCGTCCTCCTTGCCGGTGGTCTCGATCGACCATTCGCTGTTGCCGGACCAGTCGCCGTAGGTCTGCGGATCGGCCCGCACGCCCTCCATGAACCTCGCGATGTCGACGCCGGCGAGGTGGAAGAGCACCGAGGCGGCCATCATCTCCTCGCGTGGGGTCAGCTCCGTGCGCGCGCCGGCCCGGTGTGCGACGTCCGCATCTCCGGTCGCATCGATCGTGATCCGAGCGAGGAGCGCCTCGCGGCCGGCCTTCGACTCGGTGATCACGCCGGCCACGCGCGTGCCGTCGAGGATGGGTGCGACGAACGTGCGGTGCAACATGGGGTGCACGCCGGCATCGAGCACGAGGCGATCGGCGACGACCTTGAACCCCTCGGAGTCGAGCTCGTACGAGGAGGACTGGCTCTCCGGGACGGCGGCCCCGAGGTCGAGTGCGCGTGACTCGAACTCCCGGACGAGGCCGCCGGCCTCCACGGTGGCCTCGTGGCGGTACCACGCGAGACCCTCGACGCCGACGGCCGTGATGTTCCCACCGAAGAAGCCGTGGTGCTCGACGAGCGTGACCTCGACCCCGGCGCGGGCGGCGGCGACCGCGGCGGCGAGCCCGGACGGACCGGACCCGATCACGAGCACGTCGGTCTCGTGGACGATCTCGACCCGTCGGGCGGCCTCCGTGATGGAGCGTCGGACGGTCGGCGGCACGCCGGCGAGTATCCCCGGACGAAGGCCACGGGCGGGGGATCCGGCGCGATCGGGTGACCGGCGCCGACGGGGCGATTGGCAGCCCGGCGTGTCCTCGGGCACAATGGAGGACCCATGCAGATCGAATCGCGTGACTCCGTCTCCCTGAAGCCGGTGGAACTCGACGAGTTCAGCCAGCTGCTCGCCCAAGTGGGCCTCGCCGGTGCCGACGAGCACCTCGAGGCCCAGGTCGAGAAGTTCCCGCTCATCGTCCTCGCCAGCGTCGACGACGAGCGGCACGGCTTCCTGTTCGGATCGCTCGAGCGCGTCGGCGGCACGCCCTGCGTGCTCTGGGGCCTCGGTGCCGTCCGCAAGGGCCGGACGAGCGGTGCCACGGTCAAGGCGCTCGTCGCCGAGCTCTACCGCCGGGCCGCCATCTCGTTCCCGGACGAGGACGTGCTCGTCGCCGGGCGGATCGCTCACGCGTCGGCCTACGGGATCGTGGGGCAGCTCGACGACGTCGTGCCCCGGCCCAACTACAAGCCGACCGGCGAGGAGCGGGCATGGGGCCGGCGTCTGGCCAAGCGGTTCGGATGCGAGGCCCGGTACGACGAGCATGCGTTCCGGGTGCAGACGGGCAAGTGCGTCGAACCGGTGCTCGACACCAGCACGGTCAAGGGCGGCGGCAAGGCCGCGACCGCCGTGGTCGGCGACTGCGACCCGAACAAGGGTGAGGCCGTGATCGCGTTCGGCTGGGCCTCCGCCGACGCGCTCGCCGGGGGCCTCGGCGTCGCCTGACGCCGTCCGATCAACCTCGTCGGCGGGCCAGCAC
>JBEAXD010000054.1:0-5281 GCA_041159995.1 Actinomycetota bacterium
GCCGTGGGCCGTCGCGGCGGTCGCCACGGTCGGTGTCGCCGTCATGGTGGTCCTCGACCGACCGGTGCGGGTGGGCGAGGGGCTCCCGGGCCTCGCGACGGCCGCGGGAGCCGCGGTGCTCGCAGCGGGAGCGTTCGTGCTCGTCCGGCGGTGGGGGATGGTGATGCTCGTCGAGCTCGGCGTCGCCGCGCTCGCCGCAGCGGCGGCCAGCCTCGCCGTCGGTCTCGACGCGACCTCGGCCGGCGTCGCGCTCGGTGGGATCGGCATCGGACTCGTCTCGGTCGCGGTGGTCTGCGCGATCGGCACGCCCCCGACCGCGGGAGCGCCCCGAACCTTCTCCCTCGTCCAGCGGGCGGGACTCGAGGTCGCGACGATCGCCGGGCTCGTCGCGGTGTGGTCCGCGCCGGCGACCGGGGACCTCGGGTGGATCGCCACCGCCGCGTGGGTGGGCGTCGTGGTCGGCTCCGCCGCGGTGTCGTGGCGTTGGCGGGTCGCCCCGCTCGGGTGGCTCACCGCGAGCAGCGTGGCGTTCGCGACGATCGCGCTCGGCGTCTGGCAGGGATGGAGCACATCGGACTGGCTCATGGTCGGAGCCGTCGCCTCGGCGGTCGTCGTCCTCCTCGCAACCGGCACCGCGGTCCTCACGCGTACGGCGCGCACCTGGTTGATGCCGTGGTCGGTGGTCGGGTTGGGTGCGAGCCTGACGGTCGTCGTGGTCGCGTTCCTCGACCTCGACGGTGCGACGCGGGGAACGCCCGGGTACGTGGTCGCCGGCGCGACGCTGACGATCGCGGTGATCGGCGCGGTCGCCGACCGGTGGGCCCAACCGGTGTGGCGCTGGATCTCGGCGATCTGGATCGGCCTCGCCGCGGGCGTCGCCGCGGTGGCGGGCGATCTCAGCACCATGGGCATGGCCCGCGGCGCGGCCATCGTGGCGATCGGACTCACGCTGCTGGTCGTCGTGACGTGGCGACTGGACCGGATGCTCGCCTGGCACCGGACCGGGACCGCCCTCGCGGTGGTCGCACTCGCCGCGGCGGGTCCGGGCACGCTCATGCTCGTCGACGACGCGACCGAGTGGTCCCAGGTCGCGAGCCTCGTCACGCTCGTGCTCTTCGCGTGTGCGGTCGAAGCGTGGACCTTCGGCACCCTGTGGCGCCGGGTGCAGCTCGCCGAGAGCGCACCGTTCCTGCTCGTCGGTGCGTGGTGCGCGTTCGCAGCCGGATCACTCAGTGGCAACGCGCAGTGGTACACCGTGCCGATCGGCGTCGCTCTCATCGGCGTCGAGGAGATCCGACGGGCCGATCACCGCCATGCGGGGCTCCCGCCGTACTCGGCGTCGGGTCGCTGGATCGAGTACCTCGGGATGATGCTCATCGTCGCAGCCTCGATGTTCCAGACCGTCCTCGTCTCGCCGTACGCCGCCATCCTCGGCGTGGTGCTCGGCATGTCGATCGCGACCTGGGGTGCGCTCACGCACGTCCGACGTCGCGCCGTGTTCGGAACGGCCTCCACGGCGTTCGCGATCGTGCTGCTGCTCGGCGAGTACCTCGTCGACCTGGTTCCGATGCGGGCGGGGATGGGTCTGTGGATCTCGCTCGCCCTGCTCGGGGTGGTCGCGGTCGCCGGCGCCGCGTTCCTCGAACGCGGTCGGCACGCCTGGCGCTCCGGACTGCAGCGGTTCGGATCCGTCACCCACGACTGGGAATGACGGAACGGTCGCGTCAGCGCTTGCGCTTGTAGCGGGCCGGGCCGGTGGTCGCCCGCGCGGCGCGGGCGGCTCGCTCGGCCTCCTTGCGGGCGCGCCGCGCCTCGCGCTTCGCGTCGTCGACGCTCTCGGCCTCGGCGACCACCGCGTCATCGGCCGCGGTGTCGGTCTCCGGTTCGGGTCGGGCCACCAGACCCGGGTGCGAGGTGAGCACGGTCGCGCACGCCGCCATGGCGGGCACCTCGCGGTCGATCGCCACTGCGAGCACGAGCGCGGTCACGCCCGGACCCAGCGTGTCCCAGGTCGCATCGATGGCCGCGGTCAACTGCTCGACGTCCGGGTTCTCCGCCGCATCGCCGAGTGCACGCACGATCACCTCGAGTGCGGCCGCCGTGAGGTGGTCGAGGACGTCGACGAGGTGCTCGTCGGACCGATCGACGACCCGGGCGCGCACGAGTCGTTGCGCGTTCGGATCGGTGGTCAGTGCGGTGGGCGGCAGTCCCAAGCGGCGGGCGACCGACCGCCGCTCGAACTCGGGGAGCAGGCCCGCCGCCCGATGGACGTCCTCGGCGGTCGTGCGGGCGAGTTCGGTGCGCGTCCTGCTCGTCGGTGCGGCCATCGCCGTCGTCGTCCTCCGGATCGGGTGGGGCGGGCCGTGAGCATCGCACACGTGATCGCCCCGGGGTCAGGCGAAGGTTCGCACGAGGCCGAGCACGGCGGCGGCGTCCGGACCGTCGGCGGTGAGCGCGGTGTCGGCCGCGACCGCGCGCCGCCCGGCGACCCGGCACAGGTCGAGGGCCGTGCCGTGCACGGTGGTCGACGCGCCGTCGACGCCGAGCGCGAGGCGCGCGCCCGACGGCAGCACGAGGTCGAAACCGACCGGGTCCGGCGGGCCGAGTCCGGCCCGCTCGAACGCGTACGGGACCGTGCGCCAGGCGAGCCGTGCGATGTGGGCGATGCGGTCGTCCACCTCCGGCTCGACGCCGAGGGCCGTCGCCACATCGCCGGTGTGGATCCAGGTCTCGGCGAGTCGGGTCGTCGCGAGCGTGCGTGCGGTGAACGTGCCCACCACCCACTGGCACCGGGTGTCCGGCGCGATCGCGCGGAGGGCCGCTCGCAGCGCAGCCGTCGCGTCCGCCCACCGGGCGAGGACCTCCTCCGGCGCCATCGTGCGCGTCCCGACGACCATGCGCTCGGCGAGCTCGTCCACGTCGGCCATCGACTCGTCGATGAGCGTGCCGTTCGGGAGCGTGTCGAGGCGGCCCTCGGCGCTGGCCACCGCCGCCTCGTCGGTCTGCGCCAAGTGGGCCACGACGTCGGCGACGTCCCAGCCGGGGCACGGGGTCGGGGCGCGCCAGCCCGCGTCGCCGACGGTTGCGAGGATCCGGGCGAGTTCCGCGTGCTGCGCGGCGAGCGCGATGAGCACGGGTTCGTTCGGGTCCACCCGGACGACGCTAGACCCGCATCGGCGACGATGGTCCCCGACGCGCCGACGCCGCCGGCCGGGGAGGGCTCAGCGGCGGCGACGCGCTGGGGGGCGAAGGTGATGCGGCGCGATCAGTGGTCGTGCACCACCGACGTCTCGGTGCCGCCGTCGGTCGGCGCGGGAACGGAGGTGACCGCAGTGGTCGAGGGGACCCGGTCCCGACCGGTCGACCGTGTGGCCGCCGGGCGGTCGAGCATCCTCCCGAACATCGTGATCCCTCCGCTCCCGCGGCTCCGTCCGATGGGGGTTCATCGGTCCCGGACGCGGGGGCCTTGACCCCGGATCGTCGCGACGGGTCGAAATGGGGCGCGGGACCCAGACGGCCCGGTGGGCGCGACGCTCAGGTCCAGTCGACGTCGGTACGGATCACCCGAGCGGGGACCCCGCCCACCAACGTGCGCGGCGGCACGTCGCGTGTCACCACCGCTCCGGCGGCGACGATCGCACCGTCCCCGATCGTCACGCCCTTGAGGATCGTGGCACCGTGGCCGATCCAGACGTGGTCGCCGATGACGATGGGGGCGCGGTCGGCCCGGTCGGGCCGCGCCAGGTGGTTGTCGGCGTCCCGCATCGTCACCTGCTCGGCGATCACCGCTCCGTGCCCGATGGTGATCGACGCGAAGCAGGAGAGGTTCAGCCCGGCGTTGATGTACCCGCTGCCGAGCGTGAGCGTCGCGCCCTCGTTCACCCAGACCCGGTGATCGGTGTGGATCGCGAAACGCTCGGTCACCCGGAGGGTGCCGCCGCGCACGGTCGTGTGGGAGGGGTAGTGCCGCCCGCCGGGGAACGTGCAGCCGAGGTCGAGGGGCCCGGCCAGGTCGAGTCGGCCGCCGCCCTCCACGCGGAGTCGGGCTCGCGGGTGCAGCCCGAGGAGACGGTGACGACCGATCAGCCGACCCCGGATCCGGGCTCGCCGTGCGCTCGCCTCACTCTGCATCGAAGTTTCTTCACCTCTAGGCGGCGGCCTCGGCGGGCCGGAGGTCCGTGTCGGGGAGGGGACGTTACGTCACTAACGTTACGAACGTGAGTGGAGATGCGCGCAGGCCGTCCCTGTCGAGCACGGAGGTCGATCGCGCCGTCGGCCTGCACAACATCGCGCGCTCGGTGATGAAGGCCCTCGCCGGCCGGACGGTGGGCGCGCTCGACGAGGCCATCGACCAGGCCCTCGCCGAGGTCGGGAAGTTCTGCGAGGTCGACCGGGCCTACGTCTTCGAGTTCCACTCGGGTGGCGCCCTCGTCGACAACACCAACGAGTGGTGTGCCGACGGCATCTCGCCCGAGATCGACAACCTCCAGAACCTGCCGAGCGAGATCGCCCAGGGCTGGCTCGACGCGTTCGAGGAGGCGGACCACGTGTTCGTCGAGGACGTCGCCGCCATCCCCGATGAGGAGGCCGAGCTGCGCGAGGTGCTCGCGGCGCAGAGCATCCAATCCCTCATCGTCGCTCCGTTGCGCTCGGGGGGCGAACTGCTCGGCTTCATGGGGTTCGACTACGTCACGCACAAGAGCGAGTTGTCGTGGGTCGACGTCGACGTCCTCATCACGATCGCCGAGACCATCGCTGCGGCGGTGGGTCGGCGTCACGATGCCGGACGGGTCGTCGAGGCCGAGCGCACCGACCGGCTGACCGGCTTCCCGAACCGCGCCGCCTTCACCGAAGCGGTCGAGACCTCGCTCAGCGAGGTCCGGTCCTCCGGTCGGCACCGGCCGATCGTCGTCGCCATCGCGGACATCGACGGGTTCGCCGAGGTCAACAACGCGTTCGGGTTCTCGCTCGGTGACGAGGTCCTCATCGAGGCGACCCGTCGACTCGCGGCCGCCGTGCCGGAGCGCACCGCACTCGGTCGGTTCGGCAGTGACGCGTTCGCCCTGCTCGTGGTCCCCGACGCTCCCGAGTACGCAGTCGCGGAGTTCACCGCCCGGCTCGAGCAGGTGTTCCTCGAGCCGTTCGAGGTGTCCGGTCGCTCCGTGCGCATCACGGTGAGCATCGGTGTGGCGGTCGACCGCGGGGCCGTCCGGAGCGCGTCGGAGCTGCTGACCGAGGCCGAAGCGGCCGAGCGGGAGGCGTGGCGGTTCGGCGGGGACCG
>JBEAXD010000065.1:0-5119 GCA_041159995.1 Actinomycetota bacterium
CGGTGACGCTGAGCGTCTACCTCGATCCGGGTCGGCCGCCCGATCTCGACACCAGGGTCACGAACTCGTCGACCACCCTCGCTCGTCGCTGGATCGTCCGCACGATCCCCTGGTGGTTCCACGGCGATCCGGCCAAGAAGACCAACCGCCGCATCCGGGCGATCGAGGGACTCGACCTCGGGGCGCTCCACGCGACCTGGCGGGCTTCCACCGTCATCGACATCTGATGGTCGCGGCCTTCCTCATCGCGTTCGGTGTGGTGTTCGTCGCCGAACTCGGCGACAAGAGCCAACTCATGGTCCTCACGCTCGCCACGCGTTTCCCGGCCTGGCGGGTGCTCGGGGCGATCACCGTCGCGACCGCGCTCATCCACCTCATCAGCGTCCTGGTCGGTGGGGCGGTGGCGGCCGTGCTCCCCACCCGGGCGATCACCGTGGCGGCGGGCCTCGCCTTCATCGGATTCGGCATCTGGACCCTGCGGGGGGACGACGGGGACGACGAGGGGGAGGCGGTCTCGAACGGCCGGTCGCCGATCGTCGCCGCGGGGGCGGCCTTCTTCCTCGCCGAACTCGGTGACAAGACCATGCTGGCGTCGATGACGCTGGCGGCGCGCAACGGCATCCTCGGCACGTGGGTTGGCGCGACGGTCGGCATGGTGGCGGCGGACGCGATTGCAGTGGTCGTCGGTGCGACGCTCGGGCGGCGGCTCCCGGCCCGAGCGATCAGGTTGCTCGCGGCCGGGCTGTTCCTCCTGTTCGGCGTGGTGCTCGTCGTCGAGGGCCTGCGCGCCTGATCGGTGCCCCGCAGGCCCTCGTGCCGAAGGGACTCAGCGCTTCCAGAGGCCGAGCAGCTGGTGGTACGAGGCGTTGATCTGGACCGGCTTCTGCGTCCCGGGCTCACCCGCGGCGTTCGGGAGGTTCGGCCCGATGATGTCGCGGACACGGTCGTTCGCGGCGATGTAGGTGTCGTTGTACCCGAACCACAGCGCGCTCACGGTGTTGGACATGTGCCGGAACAACTTCGTGTAGGTCGCCTTCCGAGCGGCCGGGTCGGTCTGGACCCGGCCCGTCTCCAGCAACTCGTCGATCACCGGATCCTGCAACTTGCCGAAGTTGATGGGGGACCCGGAGTGGAACCAGACGTAGAGCGTGTCGGGGTCCGAACCCGGGTAGTTGCGCCAGAGGAACGCATCGGTCTTGCCGGCGAGCGCGAGGTTGATGATCTGCGCCTCGTCGACCGGTGCCGGGAGGTTGACGGTGACGCCGATCTTCCGGGCCTGCCGCTTGATCTCGGCGCCCACGTCCTGGACCCCCGGGTCGAAGGTGGTCTGGAGGTCGAAGGTGAACTCGCCGCCGTTCGCCTTCTTGTACGCGGCGACCATCTTCTTGGCCTTGGCGACGTTCGACTGCGGGAAGGTCGACCGCTTCGAGTATCCGAGCACCTTCGAGTCCACGACCTCCTCGGCGACCTCGCCCTCGCCCTGGTTCGCGAGCACGTTGAGGATCTCGAGGTCGAGGCCCATCGCGAGGGCCCGGCGGGCGTTCACGTCGTCGAACGGTGGGCGCTGGGTGTTGAACAGCACGTTGTTGATGTCACGGAAGCCCGGCTTGTTCTTGAGCACGTAGGCGTCGGCGAGGCTGCGGGCGGCCTTGGCGTTCCGGCCCGCGCCGAAGAACGTGATGTCGAACTGCCCGCCCTGGAGGCCGTTGATGCGCTGGGTCGTGTTGCCCTGGACCTTGAAGGTGATCCGGTCGAGGCGGGGGAATCCCTTGCGCCAGTAGTCCGGGTTGCGCACGACGGTGACGTCACCGGTCGACGGATCGTAGGTCCTGAGGGTGAAGGGTCCGCTCCCGATCATCTCGGTCGCGCAGGTGGCGTCGTCGCTCAACTGGGCCGGGGCCGCGATGCCGGTGCGTCCGGACGAGAACAGGTAGGCCGGGAAGGCCGGCCACGGCTGCTTGATCGTCACCACGACGGTGAGGGGGTCCGGCGTCGCGACGTCGCTCACCGGCGCCCAGAGGAACTGCAGCAGCAGTCCCTTGCGCCACGCGTCGATGTTCGCCTTCACCGCTGCGGCGTCCACCGGGGTGCCGTCGTGGAACCGGATGCCCTCGCGCAGTCCGATGGTCCACTGATCGAAGGTGGCGTTCGGGGTGACCGACTTCGCGAGGTACGGCACGTACTCGCCCTTGTCGTTCGGCACGGTGAGCGTGTCGTACATCGATTGGGCGACCATGATCCCGGACGCGCTCATCTGGGCCTTGGGCAGGCAGAACGAGGTCGTCTTGCCTGCGATCGCGTACACGATCGCTCCGCCCCGCTTCGGCTTCGGCGCGGCCGCGGCCGGTAGGGCCGCAGCGGCGATCGACGCGGCCGCAATGATCGCGACGGCGGTGGTGGCCACGGTGCGGTGGCGACGGATCGAGGTCATGGTTCCCCCAGGGTCGTGCGGTGAGCGGTCAGTCTGGCCGATGACGGCCGATCGATGGGTTCAGGCCATCCGGGCGACGGCGTCGATGGTGGCGGCGAGGGCGGCGTGGCCGCGCTCCTGCGAGAAGTGTCCCGCTCCCTCGATGGTGCCGTGTTCGCACCGTGCCGCGCCGGGTACGTGCTCGATGAAGTAGCGCTGACCGTGGCCGGTGATCGGATCCGGCGTCCCGTAGCGGGTTGCGAACGGCTTGTCCCAGGTGTCGAGGACATCCCAGGCCGCGAGCATGATGCGGGCCGCCTCGTCCTCGGCCGAGGTCGGGACGAGCGACGGGAACACGAGTGCCCCGGTCTGGTGGGTGCGGTCGGGGAACGGTGCGTCGTACGCGGCCTGCTCCGCCGCGGAGAGGTGGCCGGGCATCGTCGCTGCGACCATTCCGCCGCAGTCCAGGTAGTCGAGGTTCGCGACGTAGGTCTGCCACTGGGCGAACGCGCCGGTCTGCTCCTTGAACTTCCGGGCGAGGATCCCGTTGCCGATCACGATGGCGCGCACGGCCTCCGCCCGTTGGGTCACGACGGCGAGGCCGACGAGGCTGCCCCAGTCCTGCCCGAAGAACACCGCCCCCGGGGGGACGACGGCGTCCCACCACGCACCCATCCAGGCGACGTGCGCGGCGTACGTGTAGGCGCTGCGGGCGGTGGGCTGGTCGGAGCGGCCGAACCCGATCTGATCGGGGACGAGCACGCGGTACCCGAGGTCGAGCAGGTCGCGCACCATGTGCCGGTACAGGTACCCCCAGGTCGGTTCGCCGTGGAGCAGCACGACCGGCGTCGCATCCCGCGGCCCCTCGTCGATGTGGGCGACCGACAGTGCGTCGACGCCGGACACGGTCGGCCCCGACGGGACGAGCACCTCGCAGCGCTCGTACGGCCAGTCGGGGAGTTCGGCGAACCGGTCGTCGGGCGCCCGGACCACTGCGGGCGAACTATTGGCAGTCACGGTGACGACAGTAACCGCGGCCCGTCGAGTCCGCCACGGGCTCGCGTAACGTGCGGCCCCGGAACCCGCCGACGAAAGTGATGCCCCGTGCTGCTCATCCTCCGAGCCCGCGTCACCCCGGTCCTGCTCGCGACCGCGCTCGCCACCGGCGGCCTCCTCGGTGCGCTCGCTCCGGCCACCGCCACCGCCGCATCCACCGCCTGCCGCGCGCCTGCGGACTGGAAGTCCGTTCGGGCCACTGAGGTCGAGGGTTCCGAGTACCGGCGCACCATGACCTCCTTCGATGGGACGCGCATCAACCTGAACTGGTTCCCCGATCCGGATGCGTCGACTGCGGACCGACGGCCGACGATCCTCATGGGTCCGGGGTGGGGTCAGGCCGGCGACACGAGCGTGGACGCGACGGGCGTACTCGGGTCGCCGCTCAGCATCGGGTCGCTCTGGGAGTCCGGCTACAACGTGCTCACCTGGGACCCGCGCGGCTTCGGAAGGTCGGGCGGGCGAGCCACCGTCGACGCCGCACAGTTCGAAGGACGCGACGTCCGCCGGATGATCTCCTGGATCGCCCGGCAACCGGGTGTCGCACTCGACCGGCCGGGGGATCCGCGCCTCGGCATGGTCGGGGGTTCCTACGGGGGCGGCATCCAGTTCGTGACCGCAGCGACCGACTGCCGGGTCGACGCGATCGCACCGATCATCGCCTGGAACTCCCTCGTCACGAGCCTCGGCAAGGCGCGCACGCCGAAGTCGGGTTGGAGTTCGATCCTCATGGCGGCGTCCGCCGGCGGCCGGGTCGATCCTCGGGTCACGGCGGCGAACGACGAGCAACTCGAGACGGGGACGGTGAGTGACGCGTCGCGGCGCTTCTTCGCGAGCCGTGGCCCGGGTCCGTTGCTCCGGCGCATCCAGCAGCCGACCCTCATCGTGCAGGGGACGGTCGACAACCTGTTCACGCCGTCCGAAGCGGTGCGGAACCACGAGATCCTCGTGGCGAACGGGACGACCGTGTCGATGGCCTGGTACTGCGGTGGGCACGGCACCTGCCTGACCGACCCGGGTCCGATGGATCCGGGAGCGCTCTCGGTCGCGTGGATGGATCGCTACGTCAAGCGTGAGGCCTCCTCGCCCGCGCTCCGTGGCTTCGCGTTCGTCGACCAGGACGGCGAGGTGCTCGGGTCGAAGCAGTACCCGCCCAAGGCCGGTCCCACGGTGAGCGCCCGGGGCTCCGGCACGCTGGCCCTCCAGGAGGCCGGCGGTTCCGGCCCGCCGGCGGTGAAGCCGTCGGGTGCCGGCGTCAACGCGGTCGTCGACGGCCTCGCCGCTCGGATCACGCCCGGACCGGCCACGAACGCCGTGAACGTTCCGATCGCGTTCGATGCCGACGCCACGATCGTCGGGGCGCCGCGCCTCACGATGCGGTACACGGGCACGGCCGGGTCCGAGGAGTGCACCCGTCTCGAGCGGGTGTTCGCCCAGATCGTCGACACCCGTACCCGGATCGTCGTCGGCAACCAGATCACCCCCGTCCCGGTCCGACTCGACGGCCGGCCCCGTGAGGTCTCGCTGCCGCTCGAGGTGATCGGGTACCGCGCGACGCCGAACTCGCGCCTCTCGCTGCAGATCGTGGCGAGTACGACCGCGTACGCGACACCCTGCTTCGGGGGCAGCCTGAAGGTGGCGAAGGCTGTGATC
>JBEAXD010000101.1:0-3687 GCA_041159995.1 Actinomycetota bacterium
CGCGCTCGAGGCGCTCGCGTGCGGGACGCCGGTCGTCACGACGAGCGGTTCCGCGATGGCCGAGGTGTGCGGGGACGCGGCCGTCCTCGTCCCCGCGGGCCGGTCGGACCTGCTCGCGTCGGCGATCGCCGGGCTGCTCGACGATGCCACCACGGCGGGCCGGCTCCGGACGGCCGGGCCGGCCCGGGCCGCCGGGTTCACCTGGGAGGCCGCGGTGGAGGCCCACCTGCGCGCCTACCGTCTCGCGGTCGGCGGTCGGTGAGGAGGACACGGTGAAGGCGGTGATCACGGGAGCACGCGGGTTCGTCGGCCCCCACCTCGCTGCGCACCTCGAGGCCGAGGGCGACGAGGTGACCGGACTGGACTTCGCCGGACCCGAACGCTTCGACGTCACCGACGCCGCCGGCGTGCGCGTCCACCTCGAGGCCGCCGGGCCCGAGGTCGTCTACCACCTCGCGGCGCTCAGCCACGTCGGGGAGTCCTGGGCCGATCCGTCGACCCAGTTCCGCGTCAACGCCGAGGGCACCCTCAACGTGGTCGCAGCGGCCGCGGCGCTCGGGATCCGTCGGGTCGTCGTGATCGGATCGTCCGAGGAGTACGGGGAGGTCGACGCCGACGCGCTCCCCGTCGGGGAGACCGCGCCACTGCGACCGGTCACCCCGTACGGCGCGGCCAAGGCCGCGGCCGAGACCGTCGCACTCCAGATGGGTCGGGCCACCGACCTCGAGGTGGTGTGCGTGCGCCCGTTCCCGCACACCGGGCCGGGCCAGACGGATCGGTTCCTCGTGCCCGCCCTGGCCGCGCGGATCGCCCGGGCCGAGCGCGAGGGCACCGACACCGTCGTGATGGGCTCGCGCACGCCGATGCGCGACCTCTCGGACGTCCGGGACGTCGTGCGCGCGTACCGACTGCTCGCGATCGCCGGTCGGCCGGGCCTCGCCTACAACGTCTGCAGCGGGGTGAGCACGGCGGTCGGGGAGATCGCCGACCTGCTCGCCGCCGCATCCACCCGGCCGATCCGGTTCGAGACCGACCCCGCACTCGTGCGTCCGGTCGAGCCTCCGCCGCTCATCGGCAGTGCCGACCGCCTGCGGGAGCACACGGGTTGGTCGCCCGAGCACACGTTGGCCGGCACGCTCGCCGACGTGCTCGCGGCCGCGCGCGCCGCCGTCTGATCGCGCCGCCGCCGGGACGCGTCAGGCGTCGACCGTCTCGGCCGCGAACGGCAGCACCTGCCGGTCGAGCCATCCGAGCAGCGTCGCGACCCCGCGGGGATCGTGGCGGATGCGGTGACCACCGTGGATCACGAACCGCAGGTCGGCCGCCCCGTGAGCGGACGCGAGTTCCACCGCCTCGGTCGGGGCGACGATCGGGTCGTCCGAACCGTGGACGATGAGGAGCGGGCGGGGGGCGAGCGAGCGGGCACACGCGCGCGGATCGAGCCGCTGCAACTCCGCGGTCCAGGCCGCCACGTCGCGCGGCGCCGCAGGATCGCGGAACACGCCGAGGCGCCGCGCCTCCTCGAGGAACCCGAGCGGGTCGGCGGTCCACCGCGAGATGCTCGAGGGTGCGGCGAGCGTCGCCACGCCCCGCACGCGTGGATCCTCGGCCGCGGTGCATATCGACAGCGTCCCCCCGACCCCCGAGCCGACGAGCCAGACCCCGTTCACCTCCGCGCGCTCGTGCATCGCGTCGACCGCGGCCCGCTGGTCGCGCCGCCAGCCGTCGAGGGAGAAGTCGCCCTCGGAGCCACCGGTCCCGCGGAAGTTGAAGGTCAGCACCGCCCACCCGGCGTCGCGGGCGATGCGGTCGGCGAGATCGGGGAACGTGATACCCGACGCGGCCCGCCCGCGGGGCGGCAGCGGGAAGCCGTGCGAGAGCACGAGACCGGGGGCCCGCCCCGAGCGCGCCGGCCGGGCCCAGTGCGCCGCCAGTCGGATGCCGTCGACCTCGATGAACTCGTCCACCCGACTCCTCCCCATCGCGGGCCGACCGTACCGGTCGCCGACGACGCCCCGCACGCCGGGAGGGGCCCGAGATCGTGCGGGTACCCTGCTGCACATGGTGCCGGCGTACAAGGAGTGGGCCGCGATCGTCCGGGCCCTGCTCGCGGGTGAGCAGATCCTCGACATCCGCAAGGGCGGGATCCGCGAGGAGGGTCGCCACTTCGGCGTCCGCAGCACGCGGCTGTGGCTCTACCCCACCGTCGAGCACCAGCGACCCGAACTGCTCAAGCCGGCGTACCGCCACTGGGTCGCCGAGACGGTCGCCGCCGCACCGCCCGAGCGGGCCGTGCGCGTGGAGGGCTGGGCCGACATCACCGGCATCGCGACGGTCACCGACCCGGCCGTGCTCGACGCGCTCGACGGCCGGTTCATCTGGACCACCGAGTACGCGGGATCGAGACTGCGGTGGCGCTCGCGTGACCCCCTCTGGATCCTCAGCCTGCGCGTCCACGTGCTCGACGATCCGATCACCGTGCCCTTCCGCGACGCCTACGGCGGGTGCACCTCGTGGGTCGACCTCGACGGCCTCCCCGCTGACCCGGCGATCCTCCCGGCGCACCCGGCGGTCAGCGACACGTCCTACGCGTCGCGCACGCAGAGCATCGCCGAGGCGATTCCGGGCGGCCTCGAGCCGCCGGTCGTCTGAGCCGGAGCACGCGGGCTCAGAGCCCGAGGAGGCGCGTCGCGTTCCCCAGCAGCACCTTCTCGGTGACCGCAGCCGGGATGTCGAGGGTGTCCCAGGCGCCGAGCCACTGCTCGTGCGTGAGGAACGGGTAGTCGGTGCCGAACAGCACGCGGTCCTGGAGCCGGCCCCGGATCTCACGCACGAGTTCGGGGGCGAACCGCTTCGGCGACCACCCCGACAGATCGATCCAGGTGTTCGGCTTGTGCCCGAGCACCGCCAGTTGCTCGTCCTGCCACGGCCAGGCCGGGTGCGCCATCACGATCTGCAGATCCGGGAAGTCGATCGCCATCCGGTCGATGAGCATCGGGTGCGATGTCCCGAGCGCCACCCCGCCCCCGCCGCGCATGCCCGCGCCGAGACCGGTGGTGCCGGTGTGGATGAGCACGGGGATGCCGAGGGACTGCGCGGTCTCCCAGATCGGGTAGACCGCGCGGTCGTCGGGCGAGAAGCCCTGCGCGCCCGGGTGCATCTTGAGCCCGCGCAGGCCGAGGAAGCGCACGGCGCGCTCGAGCTCGACCACCGCGTCCGACTTGTGGGGGTCGACGCTGGCGAAGCCCAGGAAGGCATCGGGGTGCGCGGCGACGCACCCGGCCACGAAGTCGTTGCTGACCGGCGGGTTGCCGGTGTGGGTCTCGGCGTCCCAGGCCAGCAGCACCCCGAGCACGTCGGCGGCCCGGAACACCGCGGCCATCTCCTCCACGCTGTGTTCCGGGAGCCGGGTGTGGAAGTGGTCCTCGCACGCCGGCCGGAACTCCCCCATCGCCCCGTCGACCCACTCTCGGGTGGAGGGGTGGACGTGGACGTCGATGGCGCGGGGCATGCGCGCGGCTCAGGCCTCGGCGTCGGCGGTGCGCACGCTCCGGTGCGGCTTGTACCCGCGGTTGCGGGCCTCGAGGAGCGAGTCGGGGCCGAAGCAGATGAACTGCTCGGACTCCATGAGCTCGGCGATGATCGCCGGGTCGAGGCTGGGCTCGTCGAGGTCGTAGACGACCTGGT
>JBEAXD010000111.1:0-11664 GCA_041159995.1 Actinomycetota bacterium
ACCGTGCAGCGCGAGGAACGCGTCGCGGTGGGTCGCCCACGGCGTGGCGATGTCGACGGCCCGTCCCCCGATCGCGAGGCGATCACCGAGCACCGAGAAGTCCCGGCCCGCGAGCAGCGTCCGGGCGGGCCGTCGCGCCGTGAAGATCGGCACCAGGTCGGGATCCCGCTCGCCGAGCACGAGGGTCGCGCCCTCCTCCACGATGCCCGCCTTCTCCCGGGCGATCGAGGGTCGGTCCGGGCCGAGGTACTCCACGTGGTCGAGCCCGACGTTCGTCACCACGGCGACCGGCGCCCGGACCACGCTCGTGGCGTCCCAGGTACCACCGAGGCCCACCTCGACCACCGCCACGTCCACCGCGACCTCGGCGAAGAGATCGAGGGCGGCGGCCGTGAGCACCTCGAAGTACGAGGGCCGCTCGTCGAGGAACTCCTCGATCGTCGCGACGCGGGTGAGCAGTTCGGCGAGCCGCAGGTCATCGATCGGTTCGCCGTCGAGGGCGATGCGCTCACCGACCGTCTGCAGGTGGGGACTCGAGTACGTGCCGACCGAGAGCCCCTCGGCCACGAGCAGTGCGGTGAGGATCCGGGCCGTGCTCGTCTTGCCGTTGGTCCCGGTCAGGTGGATCGCCGGGAACTCGAGCTGCGGTGAGCCCAGCAGCGCGGTGAGGGCCTCGATGCGGGCGAGGGTCGGCGCGTGCCGGCGACGGTCGATCCCGCTCGGTACGCCGACCCCGGTCTCGAGGTTCACGTGTGCGTCGAGCCAGGCGAGCGCCTCGGCGGGTCGCACGCGTCAGCCGTCCGCGATCGGTGCGAGGTCGACCTCGACCGTCGGCTCGGGCGCCTCATGGGTGAGGAGCGTCGCGGCCCGACCGGCTCCGAGCACGTCGCCCTGCGCCGCGAGCAGCGCGACGAGCCGTTCGGCCGTGTCGCCGACCCGGACCTCGACCACCTCGGCCCGCATCGACACCTTGGCGTCCGACTTCGCCTTGCGGATCGCTCCGAGCACCGCCGCGGCGACCGGGTACACCGTGGGGTCGGCACCGGCGGCGAGCGCTTCGGCCCGGAGCGGCTCGGCCTCCGGCCACGCCGCACGGTGGATCGAGCCCTCCTGCCACCACGACCAGACCTCCTCGGTCACGAAGGGCAGGTGGGGGGCGAAGAGCCGCAGGATCGTGGAGAGCGCGACGGTGAGGGCGCGCCGGGCCGACCCCGCCGGAGCCTCACCGAGCGCACCGTAGGCCCGCTGCTTCACGAGTTCGAGGTAGTCGTCGGTGAGGCCCCAGAAGAACCGCTCGGCCCGCTCGAGCGCCCGGGCGTAGTCGTACCCGTCGAAGGCGCGCGTGCACTCCTCGACGAGGTCGGCGAGCGCGAGGAGCATGGACGCATCGAGGGGCTCGGTCACCGCGTCGGCTGCCGGCCCCTCGGCCGCGGTCCCGAGCGCGAAGCGCGACGCGTTGAGGATCTTGATCGCGAGGCGCCGGCCGACCTTCATCTGCCCCACGTCGAAGGCGGTGTCGACCCCGGGACGGGCGCTGGCCGCCCAGTAGCGCACCGCGTCCGATCCGTGCTCCTCGAGGAGCCCCATCGGCGTGACGACGTTCCCCTTGGACTTCGACATCTTCTTGCGGTCCGGATCGAGGACCCAGCCCGAGATCGACGCGTCGCTCCACGGGAGTGCATCGAACTCGGCGTGCGCCCGCACGACGGTCGAGAACAGCCAGGTCCGGATGATCTCGTGCGCCTGCGGCCGCAGATCCATCGGGAACACGCGCGCGAACAGGTCCGGATCGTCCTCCCATCCGCCCGCGAGCTGCGGGGTGAGCGAGGACGTGGCCCAGGTGTCCATGACGTCCGGATCGCCGACGAAACCACCGGGGACCCCACGCTGGTCCTCGGTGAAGCCCGGCGGGGCCTCGGCCGACGGATCGACCGGCAGGGCCGACTCGTCCGGGAGGATCGGGTGGTCGTGGTCGGGCCGACCGTCGGCGAGCACGGGGTACCACACCGGGATCGGCACGCCGAAGAACCGCTGCCGACTCACGAGCCAGTCGCCGTTGAGCCCCTCGACCCAGGATTCGTAGCGGGCCCGCATGTACTCCGGGTGCCACGCGAGCTCGCGACCCCGCGCGAGCAGCGCCGCCCGCAGTTCGGCGTCCCGCCCACCGTTGCGGAAGTACCACTGCCGCGTGGTGACGATCTCGAGCGGCCGATCGCCCTTCTCGAAGAACTTCACCGGGTGCTCGATCGGCTTCGGGTCGCCGAGCAACTCCCCCGACTCACGCAGCAGTTCGACGATGCGAACCTGGGCCTGCTTCACGGTGCGGCCGGCGAGTTCGGCCCAGACCGCATCGCCCGCCGCGCCGAACGCGACCGGCGGCTCGGGCACGAGTCGGCCGTCCCACCCGATGATCGCCCGGGCCGGGAGCTGCAGTTCCCGCCACCAGATGACGTCGGTCATGTCGCCGAACGTGCAGATCATCGCGATCCCGGAGCCCTTCTCGGGATCGGCGAGCGGATGGGCGAGCACCGGGACCTCCACGCCGAACAGCGGCGTGGTCACCGTGGTGTCGAACAACGGCCGGTACCGCTCGTCATCCGGATGCGCGACGAGCGCCACGCAGGCGCCCAGCAGTTCCGGCCGTGTCGTCTCGATCACGACGTCCTCGCCACCGGGCCGGTGGAACGCCAGCGCGTGGTAGGCGCCCGGCATCGTGCGATCCTCGAGTTCGGCCTGGGCGACGGCGGTCCGGAAGTCGACGTCCCAGAGCGTCGGTGCCTCGGCTGGTAGGCCTCCCCCCGCGCCAGCATCCGCAGGAAGCCGCGCTGGGACGCCCGCTGCGCGCCGGTACCGATGGTCGTGTACGTCATCGACCAGTCGACGGAGAGACCGACGTGGCGCCACAGCTCCTCGAACTTGCGCTCGTCCTCCTCGACGAGGCGATCGCACAGTTCGACGAAGTTCCGCCGGGAGATCGGCACCTGCTGCTTGCCGGGTTCGGCGGGCGGCTCGAAGGTCGGGTCGTAGGGCAGCGCCGGATCGCAGCGGACCCCGAAGTAGTTCTGGACCCGCCGCTCGGTCGGCAGGCCGTTGTCGTCCCACCCCATCGGGTAGAAGACCTCGGCGCCCCGCATGCGGCGGTACCGGGCGATGGTGTCGGTGTGGGTGTAGGAGAACACGTGGCCGACGTGGAGCGATCCGCTCACGGTCGGCGGTGGCGTGTCGATCGAGAAGACCTCGTCGCGGGTGCGCGTGCGGTCGAAGCGGTAGGTGCCCTGCTCCTCCCAGATCGCGGACCAGCGATCTTCGAGACCGTCGATGGTGGGCTTCTCGGGGATCGGCATGGGGCGGGAGTCTACGGAAGGCGCCCGAGCCACTCCGAGGTCGGGGTGGACGGGCCCGCGCCGGTCAGGCGCTGCGACGCTCGCCGTCCGAGCCGCTCACGAGGGTCGGCTGGACGTGCTGACGCACCACCGCACCGTCGACGATGCACTGCGTGACGTCGGTGCGCGAGGGGAGGTCGTACATCACCTCGAGCAGGCATTCCTCGAGGATCGCTCGCAGGCCTCGGGCCCCGGTCTTGCGCTCGAGCGCGAGATCGGCGACCGCGTCGAGCGCGTCGTCGGTGAGGATGAGTTCCACGCCGTCGAAGTGGAAGAACTTCTTGAACTGCCGCAGCAACGCGTTCTTCGGCTCGACGAGGATGCGGATCAGCGCCTCCTTGTCGAGGCTGTCGACCGCACCGAGGACCGGCAGACGACCGACGAACTCCGGGATGAGGCCGAACTTCAGGAGATCCTCGGGGAGGATGCGGTCGGCGACGTCCTCGGTGCCGGCGGCCCGCCGCACGTCGGAGCGGAAGCCCACGCCCCGGTTGCCCATCCGCGCCTCGACGATCCGGTCGATCCCGGCGAACGCGCCACCGCAGATGAACAGGATGTTCGTCGTGTCGATCTGGATGAACTCCTGGTGCGGGTGCTTGCGACCACCCTGCGGCGGGACCGATGCGGTCGTGCCCTCGAGGATCTTGAGGAGCGCCTGCTGCACGCCCTCGCCGGAGACGTCCCGGGTGATGGAGGGGTTCTCGGCCTTCCGGGCGATCTTGTCGATCTCGTCGATGTAGATGATCCCGGTCTCGGCCTTCTTGACGTCGTAGTCGGCGGCCTGGATGAGCTTGAGCAGGATGTTCTCGACGTCCTCGCCCACGTACCCGGCCTCGGTGAGGGCCGTCGCGTCGGCGATCGCGAACGGGACCTTGAGGAGCCGGGCGAGCGTCTGCGCGAGCAGGGTCTTGCCGCAGCCCGTCGGGCCCACGAGCATGATGTTCGACTTCTGGAGTTCGACATCGGGGTCGCCGTACGAACCGGCCTGCACCCGCTTGTAGTGGTTGTAGACCGCGACGGAGAGGATCTTCTTGGCCGGGTCCTGACCGATCACGTAGTCGTTGAGGTAGTCGAAGATCTCGCGCGGCTTCGGGAGGTCGTCGAAGCGGACCTCGGTGTTCTGCGCGAGTTCCTCCTCGATGATCTCGTTGCAGAGATCGATGCACTCATCGCAGATGTAGACACCGGGACCGGCGATCAGCTTCTTGACCTGCTTCTGGCTCTTCCCGCAGAAGGAGCACTTCAGCAGTTCGCCACCATCACCGAACTTCGCCACGGTGGCTCCCCCTCACAGATCGGTCGGGCACGGACTCGGACCCAGATGCTCGCGCGCTCAGCCCACGCCCGGCGGGACGCTCACGGCGGCGAGATCCCGGTTGGAGAGGACCTCGTCGATGATCCCGTACTCCTTGGACTCCGGGGCGCTCATGATGAAGTCGCGGTCGGTGTCCTTGGAGATCTTCTCGACCGCCTGACCCGTGTGGTGGGCCAGGATCTCGTCGAGGCTCGTGCGCATCCGCATGATCTCGGCGGCCTGGATCTGGATGTCGGCGGCCTGTCCGGAGGCGCCTCCGTGCGGCTGGTGGATGAGCACCCGGGCGTGCGGCAGCGCGAAGCGCTTGCCCGGTGACCCCGAGGCGAGGATGACCGCCGCGGCGGACGCGGCCTGCCCGACGCAGATGGTGTTCACGTCGCACTTGATGAACTGCATCGTGTCGTAGATCGCGTAGAGGCCCGTGATCTCACCACCCGGCGAGTTGATGTAGATGGAGATGTCCTTGTCCGGGTCCTCGGACTCGAGGTGGAGCAACTGGGCCACCATGAGGTTGGCGACCGTGTCGTCGATCGGCGTGCCCAGGAAGATGATGCGGTCTCGCAGCAGACGGGAGAAGATGTCGCTCGTCTCCCGGCCCCGCGGGCTGTCCTGGGTCACGTACGGCATGTACATGTTGCTGGCCGGCTGGATCACGCCTGCTCCTCCACGTCGGGGGTCTCGGTGGTCTCGTCCTGATCGTTCTGGTCGTTCGCGTCGTCCGCGGGTCGGGCGGGCTCCGGGAGGGTCAGGTCGACGGGTTCGCCGGCCTGGTCGACGACCGTGGCGTGGTCGACGAGGAACTGGAGCGCCTTGCCTCGGGCGATGTCGAAGCGTACAGCGTCGATGACGCCCTGCTGCTCGAGTTGGCGGCGCACCTTCTTGGATGAGCCCTTCACCTCACTCACGATGCGCTCGACCTCGGCCTCGACCTCGGCGTCGGTCGCCTCGAGGGATTCCGCCGTGGCCACGGCCCGCAGCCCGAGGTCGACGAGCACGGCCTTGGTGGCCCCCTCGCGCACCTCGGCGACGAAGGTCTCCTGGTCCTGACCGATCGCCATGAGGTACTGCGGGATCGTCATGCCCTGCGCCTCGAGGCGGTGGGCGAGGTCGTGGAGGCGGCGCTCCATCTCACGCTCGACCAGCGGCGTGGGCGCCTCGACCGGCACGATCTCGGCGACCGCCTCGAGCACCCGGTCCCGCAGCGACATCTGGGCCTGCACCTTGCCGACCAGTTCGATGCGCAACGCCATGTCGGTCCGGAGCGCCTCGATCGTCTCGGCGTCGGTGTTCTCGTCGACCCACTCGTCGGTGAGCTCGGGGAGCACCTTCTGCTGTGCGGCCTTCACCTCGCCCCGGAAGGTGACCTCGGCCCCGGCGCGATCGCCGAACCGCTCCGGGAGCGTGGCGGAGAACTCGAGGGTCGCACCGGGCCGGGTGCCGCGGATCGCGTCGTCGAGCTCGTCGACGAGGATGCCCGAACCGACCTCGTAGGTGAAGTCCGTCGCACTCAGGCCGGGCACGTCCTCGCCATCGATCGACCCCGCGATGTCGATGCGGGCGAAGTCGCCGACCGTGATGGCGGCCTCGGAGTCCTCGAGGGTCGCGAAGCGTTCCCGCATCGCATCGATCTGCTCGGTGACGCGTTCCTCGGTCGCGCGGTCGATCTCCACGACGACGGTGAGTTCGTCGTACCCGGTGAGCCGCACCTCCGGGCGCACCTCCACCTCGGCGGTGAAGGTGATGTCGCCGCCGTGCTCGCCCTCGGTGATGTCGAGCGTCGGGACCGCGATGACGTCGATCTCCTCGGCACCGACCGCCTCGACGTAGTAGTCGGGCAGGGAGTCCTTGATGGCCTGGGCCCGGGCCTCGGCGACCGGGATCGACTGCTCGAGGATCCGGCGGGGGGCCTTGCCGGGTCGGAACCCGGGGATACGGACCTGCTGGGCGAAGCGGCGGTACGCCGCGTCGATGGACTGCTCGAACTCGTCCGCCGGCACCGTGACGGTGAGGCGGACCCTGTTGCCCTCGAGGGGCTCGACCGACGTCTGCATAGGGGTGCGGACTCTACCGGGTGGCCCGACGGCCGCCCCGATCCCGGCGGCGGTCAGCGCGTGAGGTGGTCGGGGGCGTCCGGGGTCCACCGTGCGATCCGACGGCGGGCGAACGAGGCGGGCGCGAGCCCGACCACCACGAACCAGAGGCCGCGGCGGACCCGACTTCGCCAGGGCAGCGCGTGGTGCCCCGCGAGGCTGCGGAGCCCGAGGAGCGCGACGGACGCCGCGCGATCACCGGCGATCGGATGGCGATCGGGTGCGAGGCGCAGTGAGACGAGCCGAGCGGTCAGGACCGCGGGGTCCAACAGGTCGCGGACCTCCGGGCATTCGGCCGGGTCGAGTCCGGCCGACGGCGCGAGGCGCCGGATGGCCTCCATGCCCTCGCCGGCCAGCATGATCTGCCGCCGGGCCCACTCGTCGGTCGTGCCGCGACCGGCGTACTTGTTCTCCCCGTGCACGCGGTACCCGGTGCCCACGGTGTCGGAGGCGGCGAGTCGCCCGAAGAGCGCGACCGTCTCGGCGAGGTACTTGTCCGGACCACCCGAGAACACGGACGGGATCGGCAGCACGCGCTCGAGCACCTCGCGCCGGTAGGCGTTCGCGCTCGTGGGGGGCCAGGCGTGGTTGCGGGTCCGGAGCACCGTGGCGCGCAGGTCCCCGTCCGCCAGCAGGCCGGGACGGGGCGGGCGGATCCGACCCGTCGGCGCGCCCTGACCATCGATGAGTTCGAGTCGCCAGTGCATCTTCACCACGCTCGGATCGGCCGCGAACGTCCGCTGCACCTCGGCCAGGATGCCCGGGCGCAGCAGGTCGTCGGCATCGAGCAGGACGACGACCTCCCCGGTGGCCTCCTCCACCCCGCGGCCGATCGCCGCGGCCTGGCCGGCGTTGGCCTGCTCGATGAGCCGCACCCGGGGCCCGAACCGGCGCACCCGTTCGGCCGATCCGTCCGTGCTGCCGTCGTCGACCACGATGACCTCGTGGGGCGGGGGCTCCTGCTCGAGCGCGCTGTCGATCGCGGCGCCGACGTACCGCTCGTAGTTCCAGCACGAGACGACGACGCTGACCCTCGGCGCGCCGGTCATCGGGCTCCCGTGAGCATCGATCGGCCGTGGAGGTCGTCGGTCGCCCGGACCCCGAGCAGGTCGAGGATCGTCGGGGCGAGGTCGACCGCGCGGTGCGTCCCGAGATCCGTCGGCGCGTTGTCCGGACCCGCGATCAGGACGAACCCGGCGCCCGAGTGCTCGCCGACCCGGTGCATCGGCACGGGGCCGATGCGGCCCGCGCTCGGGTGATCGATCTCGTCGATCGGTGCGGTCCAGACGAACTCGACGTCGCCGGGCACTCCCCCGCGCGCATGGGGGTCGTCGGCCCGCGGGAGGGTGGCCGACTCGACCACCGGGCGACCGGTGCGAGCGCACCGGGCCCGGGAGACCAGGTCGATGATCTCCTCGCAGGTACGGCGGTAGTCGGCGGGATCGACGATCCCGTCCCGCTCCCGCCCGCGCAGGTTGATCCGGACCAGACC
The DNA here is from genome assembly GCA_041159995.1 of Actinomycetota bacterium. GTDB lineage: Bacteria > Actinomycetota > Acidimicrobiia > IMCC26256 > IMCC26256 > IMCC26256. The sequence goes on from JBEAXD010000111.1 coordinate 8,281, forward strand.
GGTCGTGAACGAGGGGACGGCGAAGTACCGCATCGTCGGCCAGCGGTGTCGGTACCACCACACCGGCATGTAGTCGGGGGCGTGCGGCCTCGGGCCGGTGCGGGCGACCTCGAACGGCGTCTCCGGGGGGATCGCGGCGGCCAGTACGCCCGGGCGGTGCCCCGGCCGACCGGCGGCACGACGCAGCGCGTCACGCAACGCGCGGGGCGTCGCCCGCTTCACCCGGTTGCGCAGCGCGCGGCGGGGGTCGTCGGCGAAGTGGCTCGCCACGTGGTCGACCCACTGGATACCGGGATCCAGCACGACCGGGCGCGCGCCCTTCGTCGGCATGCGCAGGGCCGGTGATCCACCGTGCAGTCGGTGCAGCAGTTCCGGGAGCATCACGAACGTCATGAGATCGGTGCGGTTCGGCGTCATGCCGTGCAACGAGAACAGGACCACCGTCGCATCCGGGGCCGCCGCCATCGCCCGACCGATCGCTTCGTCCACCGCCCCGTGGATGCGCGCGAGTTGCGCCGCCGCGAGTTCGGCGGTCGGCGCACCGTGCACCGGACTCGCCGGATCGACCCCATGCCACATGCAGTGACCGCCCGAGTGCTCCTCGGACCACACCGAGACGGCGAGCCGCCAGTCCGGCACGCGATCCATGAGGTCGCAGAGCACCTCGGCCCGGGTCCGCGCCCCGTCGACGAGCGCATCGGTCACGTTGCGCAGGTAGTCCGGCGAGTACCAGAGCGGATCCGACTCGCGGGCGAACGCCGGATGCGGTCCGAAGCGAGCGTCGAGTTCGGTGAGCAGGCCCTCCGGCAACGAGGTTCGGGCGAACCCCGGCGCATGCGCACCCCAGGCCACCACCTGCGCGCCGGTGACCGCGGGCGAGATGACGCCCCGCTCGGGCAGGTCGAGGGACACCACCGGGAGTTCCTCGCCACGGGCCCACCAGGGCTCGAGCGCCGGCATGCCCTGCATCCGCGCGTCGTAGTCGGACGGTTCGAAGGACGCCATGCCCCAGTACCCCTGCGACGCCGCGGTGCGTCCGGTCGCGAACTCCGTCCAGAGCGCCTCCGACCGGAGTGCGTCGCGGCTGTCGATGGCCGCCGAGGCGGCGCGGTCGCGCAGCGCCCGGAGGTTCGGCAACGCACCCGTCTCGAGGGCCGGGGCGATCGACGCCCAATCCATCGAGTCGATGCCGATCGCCAGCACTCGTGCCACGCACCGACCTCCTGCTCCGAACTCCGACGGCCGCAGGAGCGTACCGGCGTGGCCGGGGGTCACGGACCGGACGGGTAGGTTGGCCCGAATGATGCCGTGCCCCGCCCACTGCGCCCGGGCGAACCCGTGAGGCTGCTCGTGCTCGGCGGGGCCGGGTACATCGGCAGCGTCGTGGCCGCCGAACTCGTGGCCGGTGGACACGCGGTCACGATCGCGGACGACGGCTCGCGGGGCCGCGCCCGCGTGCAGGGTACCGAGTTCGTCGAGGCATCCCTCCTCGACCCGGCCGGCCTCGACGCGCTGTGCGCCCGCGGGTTCGACGCAGCGCTGCACTTCGCGGCGCTCTCCATCGTGCCCGAGTCGGTCCGTCATCCCGAGCTGTACTTCCGCACGAACGTGCTCGGGACGCTCAACCTCCTCGAGGCCATGCACGGACACGGCATCCACCGGATCGTGTTCTCGTCGACCGCCTCGACCTACGGCGAACCCGAGTCCGTCCCCATCGACGAGGACGCGCCGACCCGACCGACGAATCCGTACGGCGCGTCGAAGTTGGCCGTCGATCACCTGCTCGCCGGCTGGGCCGACGCGCACGACGCCGGCGCGGTGAGCCTCCGGTACTTCAACGTGGCGGGTGCCGCCCACGGCCTCGGCGAGCACCACGATCCCGAGACCCACCTCATCCCGATCATCCTCGAGGTCGCAGCGGGTGAACGCGAGGCGTTGTCGGTGTTCGGCACCGACTACCCGACCCCCGACGGCACCGCGATCCGTGACTACATCCACATCGCCGATCTCGCCGCGGCCCACGTGCTCGCACTCGATGCGACGGTCGCGCCGGGGCACCGCATCTACAACCTCGGCAACGGCGAGGGCTTCAGCGTGCGCGAGATGATCGACGCGGCCGAACGCGTCACCGGACGCGCCATCGCCACGGTCGATGCGCCACGGCGGGACGGTGATCCCGTGCGCCTCGTCGCATCGAGCGAGCGGATCCGCCGTGAACTCGGGTGGCGCCCGCAGCACACCGACGTCGAGCGGATGATCGCCGACGCCTGGGCGCACCGCGGGCACTGACGCGTCCGGCCATCGCCGCGGTCATCGACCCGGGTTCGTCGCCCTCCCGGCGAAGCGGGTGTCGTCGCGCACCGTGCGGTACGCGTCGACCACGGGGGCCAACTGCGCTGGGCTCGACGCGTGCAGGATCACCCCGTCGGCCCCACGTGCGAACTGGTCGTTCACCCGTGCCGCACAGGTGGTGGCGTCGCCGACCGCAGCGGCGGCGAGCCACTCCTCCGGGAACAGGCCGGCGATGTGCTCGAGCTGCTCGACGGTGGCCTTGGCGTCGATCGCGCCCCCGACGCCCGCCACCACCTCATCGGCCCGGAAACGGTCCAGGACCGAGGGGTCCCACCCGTTCACGTCGACCAGCAGATCCCCGTAGGCCTGGCAGTAGGTGGCGAGGCGGCCGACCATCGCCCGCAGCCGCCGTTCCTCGGTGAGGTCGCACCCGACCGCGAGCACCGACCAGATGCGCACCGCCGCCGGGTCCCGACCGGCCTCCTCGGCACCTCGGCGGATCGCGGTCACGCAACGGTCGAGCGCGTCGTCGGAGAAGAAGGTGTGGAGGATGACGCCGTCCATCAACCGCCCGCCGAAGGTCATCGCCCGCGGACCGAGCGCGGCCATGAGGATCGGGATGTCCTCATCGAAGGTCGGGTCGAGCCCGAGGTACGGGTACGACCCGGCCGGCCCGTCGTGCCCGAACACCATCTCGCCCCGCCAGAGGCGGCGCATGAGCCCGACGAAATCCTCCATCTGCGCGAACGTCACCCGTGGCGCGCCGATCGCATCGAACAGGAAGTCGAACCCACGACCGATGCCGAGCGCGAACCGGCCGCCCGAGAGCCGATGCACCGTCGCGCCCCAGGTCGCGGTGACGAGCGGGTGGCGCGTGTTGTGGTTCGTGACCCCGGTGGCGATGCCGAGCGTCGAGGTCACTGCAGCCGCGGCGCCGGTCAGGGCGGCGGCCTCCTTCACGTTGAACCGCTCGGACACGAAGCACGAGCCGAGACCGACCGCCTCGGCGTCCCGGCACTCGTCGAGCAGGTCGCCGGGGCGCTCGGTGTGGCCGGCGAGACCGTAGAAACCGAGTTCGGGGAGCAGCGTGTT
>JBEAXD010000112.1:0-3382 GCA_041159995.1 Actinomycetota bacterium
ATCCTCACGATGCGCCACGGCCTGCACGGGGGTGAGCCGGCGACGCTCGACGAGGTCGGTTCGAACCTCCGCCTGACCCGCGAGCGGATCCGTCAGATCGAGGCTCGGGCCCTCTCGAAGCTGCGCCACCCGTCGTGCGTGAGCTCCGGGCGCGAACTCCTCGCCGGTTGACGTGACCGATCCCGGCGACGGGCTGCGCCCGGGACCCGGCGCGGTCCTCGACCGACTGCGCGGCGTCCTCGGCGACACCGTGCGCCGCGTCCTGACCGCGGGCAGCGGCGAGTACCCCGACTTCCCGATCGCCGACGCCGAGGACCGCGGGCTCTTCGGGCCCGACTCCGTGACCTGGCGGGTGCACAGCGGTCGCTCGATGCTCGTCGGCGGGCTGCGCGCCCTGCTCGTCCAGAGCCTCCACCCGCTCGCCATGGCCGGGGTGGCCGAGCACTCCAACTACCGGACGGATCCCCTCGGTCGGCTCGCCCGCACCGGGCGGTACGTGGCCACCACCACCTACGGGACGACGGCCGCGGCGGAACGGTCGATCGCCGCGGTCCGCGCGGTCCACGAGCGGGTGCGCGGCGTGGCCGACGACGGGCGCACCTACGACGCTCGGGACCCCGCGCTGCTCTCGTGGGTGCACAACGTCGAGGTCGAGTCGTTCCTCGTCGCGTACCGCACCTACGGCGGCGGGCTCTCCGAGGCCGATGCGGATCGGTACGTGGGTGAGATGCGGGAGCTCGGGCTGCGGCTCGGGGCCGACGATCTGCCGTTGCGCGCGGCCGGCCTGCACGAGTGGATCGCCTCGCACCGCGAGGTGCGCGCGAGCGCTGCTGCGCACGACGCGGTGCGGTTCCTCATGCTCCCACCGCTGCCGATCGCGATGCTGCCGACCTACGGCGTGATCGCGGCCGGTGCGGTCGAACTGCTCAGCCTGCGCCAGCGGATGCTGCTGCGGCTCCCGTCGGTGCCGGGGGTCGAGACCCTCGCGGTCCGACCAGCGGCGGGTGCGCTCCTCGCCCTGCTCGGCTGGGCGCTCGGTCCGCCCCCGCCGGTCGCCGCGTGGCGGGCCGACGCCGCCGGGTAGGTTCGCCCCATGGCCGTCGTGATCGTCGGGGCCGGTCTCGCCGGTCTCGCCTGCGCCCGCACCCTGACCCGGGCCGGCGTCGAGGTCCGTCTCCTCGAGGCCTCGGACGGTGTCGGCGGACGCGTCCGCACCGATGTGGTCGACGGGTACCGCCTCGATCGGGGCTTCCAGATCCTGCTCACCGCGTACCCCGAGGTGCAGCGGGTGATCGACCTCGAGGCGCTCGATCCCGCGGCGTTCTCCCCCGGCGCCGTGGTGCGGGTCGGTGATCGCTCCTGGAACGTCGCCGATCCGTTCCGGTCGCCGCGCCACGTGCTCGAGACCGCACGCGCACCCATCGGTTCACCGATCGACAAGGCCCGGCTCCTCGCGCTCGTGCGCGCGGCGACCCGCGGCACGGTGCCCGAACTCCTCCACACCCCGGATTCGACGACCCTCGAGCTGCTCCGGGCGCGCGGGTTCTCGACCGCGATGATCGACCGGTTCTGGCGACCGTTGTTCGCCGGCATCCAACTCGACCCCGACCTCGACGTCTCGGCCCGTCGGTTCCTCCTCATCCTGCGCATGCTCGCCACGGGGGACGCCGTGGTTCCGGCGCGCGGGATGGGCGCGATCACCGAACAGTTGGCTCGGGGTCTGCCCGAGGGCTGCATCGAGGTGGGCGCCCGCGTCGGGTCGATCGCCGGACGGTCGGTCCGGGTGGAGGATGGTGACGCGACGGAGGCGGACGCGGTCGTGATCGCGACCGACGGACCCACCGCGGCCCGCCTGCTCGACCTGCCCGATCCGGGATCCCGAGCCGCGGCCTGCGTGTGGTTCTCGGCACCCGAACCACCACCGGGGATCGGCCGGGCGATCGCGCTCGACGGCGGCCGCGGACCGGCACGCAACGTCGCCGTGCTCAGCGCCGTCGCGCCGACCTACGCGCCCCCGGGACGCGCCCTCATCGCCGCCGCCGTCCCCGGGACGACCGGCGGCAGCGACCTCGCGGCGGCGGTGCGCCAGCAGCTCACGGACTGGTTCGGACCCGAGGTCGCGGCGTGGGAACTCCTGCGGGTCGATCGCATCGAGCACGGCCACCCGGACCAGCGCGCACCCCTGCGGGCCCGTCGGGCGGTCGCGCTCGGCGAGGACCGGTACGTGTGCGGCGACCACCGCGACACCGCATCGATCCAGGGCGCCCTGTTCTCCGGCCGTCGGACCGCGGAGGCGATCCTCGCCGCCCGGTGAACGGGCCGGACCGATGCCGGACCACCCCGGTGACGTCGCGGTCCGCCGGGGCGCGCCGGATCAGACCTCGAGGCCGGCGCGGTCGGTGAGCCAGGCGAGCATCTCGCAGTAGATCTCGATGATCCGGTCCCCGTACCCGGCTGCGGTCGCCCAGGTCCGCGTCAGGCCACCCCAGGTCTGCACCCGCCCCTTGAGGAAGTGGGTGTCGAGACGCGGGTTCACCGGGGGGTGCCCGAGCATGGAGTTGCGCAGCCCGGGTTGGGCGTAGACGCGCAACTGCTGCATCTGGGCCCGGACCCCGGTCCGGGCGTCGGGGAACCGTGATCCGGTCCGGCAGGAATCGCACGCGTCCATGCCCGCGAAGTTGTTGTCCGAGGGCGCGACCTGCCCCCCGTCGGGGAAGCGGAACGACGCGGTCTCGAGGATGCTCTGGGCGAACGCGATGTCGCTGCGGACGTTCTCGGCCGAGCCCTCCTCGACGTAGTAGCGCGTGAGCTCGGCCATCGGCACGGTCGTGCGGTTGCGCGTCCCGCGGGTCGCCGAGAACCACCTCGCCATCTCCTCCGAACCCAGCACGGGCTGGCCCCGGATGAGGGTCGCGATCCCGCCCTCGACCGAACGCCAGCGGGCCAACCAGAAGCGTCCGACCGTGGCCCGTCGCCGCGCCGCCTCCGCCCGACGCTGCGCTGTCGGCAACTGCGCCTCCACCGTCTCGGTGTCGCGGCGGATCCGATCCCGTGCCGCTCGCGCCGCCTGCACCGCTCGCGCGGCGGCGCGCTCGGCCCGCCCGGCCTCCACGATGGCCCGCTGGCGGATCTCGGCGGACCGGGCCACGAGGTGCTGACGGTGGACGGCGTCGATCGGCGCGCGGGCGTCGACGATCGCGAGGAGGTCCTGGGGTCGGGCGCCGTCGCGGTACGCCGCGACGGCGAGGAGCCGCAGCGCGGCCCGCGCGTCCGCCGACCGGACCCGCGCCGCGGTCGCGGCGACGCTCAACTCATCGGTACGGGCCCGGGCTGCGGCTTCCGCCCGTCGGAGCGCGTCGAGGCGCGCGGAGAGGGTGGCGAC
>JBEAXD010000151.1:0-5448 GCA_041159995.1 Actinomycetota bacterium
GCCCGAGGTACCAGAACGGGAGGAACCGGAGGTTCCACGCGTGCAGTTCGGGCCACACGACGAACACGATCCCGAACACGACGGTCGTGACGAGGACCACCACCGTCGCCCGACGCCGCAGCACGACGCCGAGCACGGCGCCGATCGCCGCCAGCCCCATGACCCACCAGGTGAAGGGCGGGAACGGACCGACCCATGCGCCGTTGGTCGGGAACAGGTAGGTCGTGTACTCGGTGATCTTCTCGTACCGCATGTTCGCGGTGTACGAGAACGACGCGAGGAGCGGCAGCGACCAGCAGGCGGTGACCGCGGCCGCCACGCCCCCGATCGCCGCGGCCATGGGGATCCGTCGGATGGGCCGGAGCGCGGTGAGCAGCACGACGGCCCCGCCGACGACGGCGAAGATCCCCACCACGAGGTGGCTGAGCACGGTGGCGGCGAGCAGCGCCGCGGGCACCCAGGGCCGGATGCGGCGGTCGAGCGCGGCACCGAAGGTGCCGAGGAAGCAGAGCGCGAACGCGATCGCGATCGAGAACGAGAACTCCCCGGCCAGCGTGCTGCGCAGCGTGCCGCCCATGATGCCCTGGTTGAAGGCGACGGTCGCGAGGTCCGCGTCGGTCGCGGTCGCACCCTTGAAGAAGAGGAAGAGCACCGTCGCGATCGCGAACAGCTCAGGGGTCGGTCGCGGCGCCCGCAGTCCCCGTCCGAACACGTACGCCGCAGCGGGCATCGCGACGACCCCCGACACCGTCACGAGCTTGAACGCGATGTCGTACGGCAGCACCACGTCGAGCAGCACCACGGCGAGTGCCGGCAGCGGGAAGTAGAACTGTCCGGCCGGGAAGCCCGCGAACCAGTCCGGGGCCCACCCGGCGAGCCGCCCCTGGGGCAGCAGGTGGTCCCGCAGGTACGCGGGGAACCACACGTGGGCGCCCATGTCGCCACCGTTGGCCGTCGTGTTGCGCAGGAGCAGCTCCGGATGGAGCGCGGCGAGCACCGTCGCGCAGGCCGCCAGGACGACGAGGGCCGAGACGATCCGGGTCGGGTCGCGCCGGTCGCCCCCGGCCGGGGCCCGACTCGCCGCGGCGGAGGACGTCGTGGTCACGACGGGCATTGTTCCACCGGGCGCGCCACCGACACGCGCGCGTCGCGCATCACGTCGGATCCCGGCGGTGGGCGACGCCGACGCCCGGACGGGACGGACCGCCGGGCCGGTGCCTCAGCGGGTCCGAGCGGGTCGCGCGAGGTCGAGGACCCGCCCGAGGGCGACCGGGCCCTCCTCGCCGACCCAGGCCCGTGCGTCACAGCGGGCGCAGCGACGGAAGGCGATGTCCTCGCCCCCGACCGCCATGCGGATCTCGATGAGGTCGTGGTGTCCACAGTGCGTGCAGCGCATCTCGTCTCCCAGCGTCGTCGGTGCACCTGCCGGGATGGGTATCGGCGCCTGGGCCCTTCGACCTTGAGCGCGACACGGTGCCGCCCCGGATCGGGCCGGCGAGGCCCGGATCCGACCCTCCCGACCGGGCCCGAGGGCCCAGCCGTGCCCCGTCAGCTGGCGACGAGCCAGACCGCGGTGATCGCGTTGAACCCCCCGTGGAGCCAGATCGAGCGGGACAGGTCGCCCCCGCGCACCGCCACGATCCCGCACACCACGGAGAGCACGAGCAGCGGGACCACGGCGAGGACCGCGCTCGGGTCGAGGAGCGGGTGCACCAACGCGAACACCACCGAGGAGATGACGATCGCCACGGCGGGTCGGAACCGGCGCTGCAGGGATCGGAGCAGCGCGCCGCGGAACAGGAGCTCCTCACCGATCGGGGCCGCGATCGCGACCGCCAGCGCCCCGGCGAGCGCCGCGGCGCCGCTGCTGCGATCGATGATCCGAACCACCTCCTGCGAGGGCGACTCGTCGAGCAGCCACTGGACCGGGAGGAGGAGCGCGCCGGTCCCGATCGAGATGCCCATGCCGACGAGTCCCCACCACCAGTCGCGGGCCCGGATGCGCAGACCGAAGTCGGCCCGCAGGCTGCCGACGCCCTTCGTGCGCGCCACGAACAGCAGTGCGAGCACCACCGCACCGTTCTGGACCACGGTCCCCAGGAGGATGTTCCACCCCGTGGGACGCTCGGGGTCGGCCGACGCCGCGGCCGCGATCCCCGCCGCGACGATCGACACCGCGATCGCCGCGAACCACACCCAGACGACGTCGCCGAGACCCCAGCGGACCCGTCGGGAGGGGCCCGACGGGACGGCGGGCGGCGGCCAGTCCGGATGCACGGTCATCGACCGCCGAGCGTAGGCGCGCGTCCCCGCCGGTCCCGGTGCCCGCCCCCGACGGTACGGATGTCCCCAGGGAGTCGTACGATGCCCCCACGGGCCGCCGCTCCCCGATCGGCGCACCCACGACCGACAGGAACCACCACGATGTCCATCGCAACCGTCGAGCAGTCCGGAGCGACCCGGTGAGCCCCAAGGCCACGCCGCCCGGGGACGAGGGACGCCCCGCGGGCGGGCCGGCCGGATCCGGATCGCGCCCCTGGCCGCGCTGGGCGCCGATCGTCGTCATCGGCGTGATCGTCGCGTTGTTCCTCGCCATCAACCTCGGCGGTTCCTCGACCCCGTCGACCGAGATCACCTACTCGGAGTTCACCACCGCCGTCGCCGACGGGCAGATCGAGTCGGTCACGCTCGACCCGGCGAACGGCAAGATGACCGGCGAGTTCACCGCTGCGGGCACGAAGGCGAACGACGGGGTCGGCGGGTTCACCTCGAGCGGACCCAACAACGCGTTCCCCGATCCGCTCGTGGCCGAGATGGACGAGCAGGGCGTCGATTACAACTACACGCGCGAGACCTCGAACCCGTTGCTCCAGGCGCTCGTGTACCTGCTGCCGGTCCTGCTCATCATCGGGTTCTTCCTCTGGATGAACCGCCGCGCCCAGGGTCAGATGGGTGCGGTCATGAACATCGGCCGCAGCCGCGCCAAGGTCTACAACGCCGACAAGCCGAAGACGACCTTCGCCGACGTCGCCGGGTACGAGCCGGTGAAGCAGGAGATCTCCGAGGTCGTCGACTTCCTCAAGCACCCGCAGAAGTTCACCGAGATCGGTGCGCGTATCCCGCGGGGCGTGCTGCTCGTCGGTCCGCCGGGAACCGGCAAGACCCTCATCGCACGCGCGGTCGCGGGCGAGGCGGGCGTGCCCTTCGTGTCGATCACCGGTTCCGACTTCATGGAGATGTTCGTGGGCGTGGGCGCGGCCCGCGTGCGCGACCTGTTCCAGACCGCACGCAAGCAGGCCCCGGCGATCATCTTCATCGACGAGATCGACTCGATCGGACGCAAGCGCGGCGCCGGGGTCGGCGGAGGCCACGACGAGCGCGAGCAGACGCTCAACCAGATGCTCGCCGAGATGGACGGCTTCGAGGCGGCCGAGGGCATCGTGATGATGGCGGCGACGAACCGGCCCGACATCCTCGACCCGGCCCTCCTGCGTCCCGGTCGGTTCGACCGGCAGATCATGGTGCCGCTCCCCACGCTCGAGGAGCGGGTCGAGATCCTCAAGGTCCACTTCCGGGACAAGAAGATCGCGGGCGACGTCGACATCGACGTCGTCGCCCGGGGCACCCCCGGCATGTCCGGGGCCGACCTCGCGAACCTGGTGAACGAGGCCGCGCTCTTCGCCGTGCGCCGTGGCGAGCAGTCCGTGCACCGCATCGACTTCGAGGATGCGCGCGACCGCGTGCTCATGGGTCTCAAGCGACCCACCGTCGTGATGAACGACGAGGAGAAGGAGCACACCGCCTACCACGAGGCCGGCCATGCGCTCGCCGCCTACGTGCTCGAGCACGCCGACCCCGTCCACAAGGTGACGATCCTCCCGACCGGCATGGCGCTCGGCATGACCCAGCAGCTGCCCGAGGAGGAGCGCTACTCCCACGATCGGGAGTTCCTGCAGGACATGCTCAGCGTGCTCCTCGGCGGCCGGGTCGCCGAGATGGAGGTGTTCGACTCGAAGTCGACCGGGGCGCAGAACGACCTCGTGCGCGGCACCGAGATCGCCCGTCGCATGGTTCGGGAGTGGGGCATGTCCGATCGGATCGGTCCGATGGCCTGGGGCTCCCAGGGTGCGGTGTTCCTCGGCGAGGACCTCGTGCACACCCGCGACTACTCGGACGAGACCGCGCGGGTCATCGACGAGGAGGTCGAGCGCATCCTGCGGGAGCAGGAGCAGCGCACCATCGAGCTCCTGCGCACGTTCCGACCCGGTCTCGATGCGGTCGCCCGGGCCCTGCTCCAGCACGAGACGCTCGATGGGATCGAGGTCGAACGGCTCGTCGACGACGCGATGGGCTACCGAGCCGGTGGGCCCCGCCGTCCGGTGACGGCCGAGGCCGACGGCGAGGTCGTCGCCCCGACGTTGGCCCGTGACGACGACGTCGAGTCGCCGATCATCACCCGCGCCACCGACGACCCCGGCACGCACTGACCCCGAGCGGAGTCGCCGCACCCCGCCGAGGCGGGCGGACGATCACGGCAGGGCGCCGAGTCCCGGTTCGATGCCGGCCGTGGGATCGCGCGCACCCGCGACCGCGGCCCAGATGTCGGTCGCACTCTGGGGCCCGACGAAGGCCCGGTGCACGACCCCGTGGCGATCGGCGACGAGGACCATCGGCACCCCGCTGATCGCGTAGCGCTCGTGCACCTCGCGGGCCTCGGGGAACTCGACCTCGCACACCGCGACCTCGTCGGAGGCGAGCGGCACGACCTTCGCCCCCATCGACGAGCAGGCGTCGCAGGATGCCGAGGTGAAGAGCGCCACGAGCCACGGGGCGTCAGGGCGCGGGAAGTCGTTCCGGTCGAGCTGCCGGGGCACCGGGTAGGAGTCGCGCACCGGCGCGTCAGCCGCTCCACGACGGGCGATGAGCGCGGCGAACACCACCGCGCCGAGTGCACCCACGACGACGAGTCCCACCGCGATCAGCACGCCGTGCCCCCGATGTCCCGCGGCGACGGACACACCGGCACCGCCATGGCCATCGTCACCCCGGGGGACGCGCCGCTGTCCCGCCCGACGACGATCGGACCGGAGGCCGTCACCACGAGCGCGCCCACGGCGTCGGTGGGCACGCGGACCACGGCGCCGCCCGCGAGTCGACCCGAGGCGATCCGGTGCGGATCGACCCCGACCGCGTCGGCCCGCCACCGCACCCGCGACCCGCGCGGGGCCAGCACGGTGACCGCGTCGACCGGGTCCGTCCCCACCCGGCCCGGCACGACGTACCACCGGCTCGACGTGAACGAGGTCCCACCGTCACCTGCGATCGCCCCGCCGTTCAGGATCGCGGTGAGCACGGACGCGACCACCCCGTTCCCGCCCGTCGAGGTGAGCCGGAGCGCGTACGGGGTGTCCGGGGGCACGCGGGCCCCCGCATCGATGACGGTCACCC
>JBEAXD010000198.1:0-7458 GCA_041159995.1 Actinomycetota bacterium
GTCCGTGACCGACGCCGGCTACATCGCCGTCGGCGCCGGGGTGCTCGGGTTCCAGCAGGTCCAGCAGCGACGTCGTGACGTCCAGGTCCGCCTCGCCGAGCGGTCCGCCGACCTCCGCACCCGGGCCGGCGACGCGGGCCACTACGTAGTCGCCCACCTCGCGAGCCCCCGCACCGTCGCCGCCTCGGTGACCGCGCAGGCCAAGGACGTCGTCGACCCGGCGGTCGACGCGGTCCGCACCCGCATCGAGCCGGCGGTCGAGCAGCTGCGCGGCGTGCCCGCACAGGTGACCGCTGCGATCCCCGAGTCGGTGCAGGGCGTCCCCACCAAGGTGGCGGCCGTCATCCCCGAGTCGGTGCGCACCGTCCCCTCGACCGTCGGCGCTGCCGTCGGCTCCGGTGTCGACCGGGTGCGCTCGCGGCTCGGCTGATCGGACCCCTCCATCGCCGGCGCAGCGGCACTCCCCCCTCCGCTGCGCCACGATGCGACGCGACGCCCCCGGGTCCGCCCGGGGGCGTCGTCGCGTCCGGCCCCGGTTACCCTTCCCCGCATGCTCGTCGCACTCGCCGGAGGTGTCGGTGCCGCCCGCTTCCTGCGCGGGCTGGTCCGGGTCGTCCCGCCCGAGGACGTGACCGCGATCGTCAACACCGCCGACGACGAGGTGTTCCACGGCCTCACCGTCTGCCCCGACCTCGACACCGTGACGTACACGCTCGCCGGCGCCGAGCACCCCGAGCAGGGCTGGGGTCTCGAGGGTGAGTCGTTCCGGACGATCGACGCGTTGACCCGCTACGGCGCCGACACCTGGTTCCGGCTCGGCGACCTCGACCTCGCCACCCACCTCCACCGGAGCGAACGGCTGCGCGCCGGGTCGACGCTCAGCGCCGTGACCGCCGACATCGCGACGGCCTGGGGCGTCACGACCCGGATCGTGCCGATGACCGACGACCCGGTGAGCACACGCATCACGGTCGAGCGGCCCGACGGCGGACTCGAGGTGCTGCGCATGCAGGAGTGGTTCGTGCGGGAGCGGACGCAGCCCCCGGTGGTCGCGGTCGAGTTCGACGGGGCGGACGCGGCGCGTCCCGCCCCCGGGGTGCTCGAGGCGATCGCGGCGGCCGACACCATCATCGTGTGTCCGTCGAACCCGATCATCTCGATCGGACCGATCCTCGCCGTCCCCGGGGTCCGCGACGCGCTCGTCGCCCGGCGCGATCGGGTCGTCGGGGTGAGCCCGATCATCGCCGGGAGCACCGTGAAGGGACCGGCCGACCGGCTCATGGGCCCACTCGGGATCGACGTGTCCTGCGTCGGGGTGGCCGAGATCTACGCGCCCTTCTGCTCGACCCTGGTCATCGATGACCGGGACGCCGGTCGCGCCGCCGACGTCGCCGCCATCGGCGTCCGACCCGTCGTCGCCGAGACCCTGATGACGGACGCCCGCGTCGCGGCTGCGCTCGCCCAGCACGCGCTCGACGCCGTCGCCTGATCGGGCACAGCCGTGGAACCGCTCTCGGTCATCCCGCTCCTCGGCATCCCGGAGGTGCGGGAGGGCGACGACCTCGGCGAACTCATCGCCCGGGCCGCGTGGACCGCGGGCACGCCGCTCCACGACGGCGACTGCCTGGTGGTCACCCAGAAGGTCGTGTCGAAGGCCGAGGGTCGGATCGTGCCGCTCGACCACGACGACCCCGCGGCCAAGCGCGCGCTCGTGGAGGCCGAGTCCGTCCGGATCCTCCGCCGGCGCGGTGACCTCGCGATCAGCGAGACCCCCCACGGGTTCGTCTGCGCCAACGCGGGCATCGACCTGTCCAACGTCGAGGACGGCACCGCCGCACTGCTGCCGGTGGACGCCGACCGTTCGGCCCGACGCATCCGCGACGCGCTGCGGGGCGTGGAGAAGGTCGACGTGGGCGTCATCGTGTCCGACACCTTCGGCCGCCCGTGGCGCCACGGCCTCACCGATGTGGCGATCGGCGTGGCCGGGATCGCCGCCGTGCTCGACCTGCGCGGCACCGCGGATGCCCGCGGCCGCGCGCTGCAGGTCACCGAGGTCGCCGTGGCCGACGAGATCGCGTCGGCCGCCGAGCTCGTGATGGGCAAGTCGAGCGGCGTCGCCGTGGCCATCGTGCGCGGGCTCGACCCCGGATGGTTCCGGGAGTCCTCGGTCCGGGAGCTCGTGCGCCGCCCCCAGGACGACCTGTTCCGGTGAGTGGACTCCCCGCCTTCCTCGAGGCGCGTCGCTCGGTGCGCGCCTACCTCGCCGATCCCGTGCCGCGGGATCGCCTCGACCGCTGGGTGGAGGCCGCGTGCATCGCACCGGCCCCGCACCACTCCCGCCCCTGGCGGTTCGTGGTCGTCGACGACCACTCGGCCAAGGTCGCGCTCGCGCAGGGCATGGGCGAACGGTGGCGACTCGACCTGCGGGCCGACGGCCTCGACCCGTCGAAGGTCGATGCGCTGGTGAGCGCCTCGCACGCGAAGATCACGGGCGCCCCGGCGCTGGTCCTCGGGTGCCTCACCACCGACGGCCTCGACGAGTACCCGGATGACGGACGGCGCATGGCCGAGTGGGGCCTCGCCCTGCTCTCCCTCGGCGCGGCGGTCGAGAACCTCATGCTCGCGGTGGCCGAGGACGGCTGGGCGTCCTGCTGGGTGGCGGCACCGATGTTCTGCCCGACCGAGGCCCGTGATGCACTCGGCCTCCCGGCGGACTGGCTCCCGCACGCCCTCGTGACCATCGGCCGTGCCGATCCGACGTACGTGGGTCGACCGCGCCCGCCGGTCCCGCTCGCGGATCTCCGGCGGTACGCCGACGATGCGGCGCTCAGCCGCAGGCCAACTCCACCGTCCGGTCCACCGCGGTCGTGACGACCTCGGTGCCGGCCGACACCTCAGCACCCGGCAGCAGCACCGACCCCCGCACCGACGCTCCCGCACCGACGCGGGCCCCGGACCCGATGACGGAGCCGATGACCTGCGCACCGGCCTCGATCACCGCACCGACCCCGATGAGGGACGGACCCTCCAACCAGGCGTCGGCCGCGATCGCCGCATCCCCCCGCACCCAGACCCCGGGCGTCCGCTCGATCGCGCCGGGAGCGGGCGGCAGGCCGACGCAACCGAGGAGCACATCCCGTTGGGCCTGCGCGTACTTCTCCGGGGTCCCGATGTCGAGCCAGTACGCCTCGCTCTGCACCGCGTAGAGCCGACCCGGGCGCTCCAGCATCCGCGGGAAGGTCTCGCGCTCGATGCTCACGTTGAGGTCGGCGGGGATGCGGGCGAGCACGCTCGGCTCGAGGATGTAGGTGCCCGCGTTGATCCAGTTCGTGGGTGCCTGCCCGGGTGGCGGCTTCTCGACGAACGCGATGACCTCACCGTCATCCCGCGTGGGCACGACACCGAACGCGGACGGGTCCTCGACCCGGGTGAGCGCGATGGTCGCCTCGGCCCCGCGCGCCTCGTGGAACGCGAACATCTCGCCGAGATCCAGGTCGGTGAGCACGTCCCCGTTGCAGACCACGATGCGCTCGTCGATGTCGCGGGCCGCGAAGCGGATGGCACCCGCGGTACCGAGCGGTTCGTCCTCGACCGCGTACCGGAGCCGGAGGTCCCCGAAACGGTCGCCCCCGAAGTGCCGAGTGAAGGCGTCGGGCAGGTAGCCGAGCGAGAGGGTGACCTCGGAGATGCCGTGGGAGGCCAACCAGGTGAGCTGCCGCTCGACGAAGGCCACGTCGGCGATCGGGAGGAGCGGCTTCGGGGTGTGGAGGGTCAGCGGCCGGAGCCGCGTGCCCTCACCCCCGACGAGGACGACGGCCCTCACGGCGTGGCGGTCGCTCCGGTCGCACCGGTGGCGCCACTGGCCCCGGCCGTGGGGTCGGTACCGGTCGTGCCCGTCGTCTCCGTCGTGCCGCTGGTCGCTCCGGCGCCGGTGGCCCCGGTCGTACCGAGGTTGGCCCCGTCGACGTCGGTGATGTTCGCCAGCGAGTCCTCCGCGCCCGGCGGCTTCGGCAGCTTCGCCCCCTTCGGGAGGAAGTAGACGGCGATGATCTCGTTGTCGTCGAACTTGTAGGTACCGGGGTTCCCGCTGCGGGCCTCGCCGCTCCACGGCTTGCCGGGGAACCCGGTCGCCCACTGCACGACGGCCTTCTGCTCCTTGCCGTCGATCGTGCAGGTGTCGCCGTTCGCGTGCGTCGTCCCGTCCCACATGGTCATCGAGGTCTCCGACAGCTCCCAGCCGCCCTCCTCGAGGAACCGACCGGTGGTCGCGTTCTTGCCCGCCTCACTCGAGGAGTACGGGTGCGCGTGCATGAGACCGTCGCCGTGGGAGTGGATCCCGGCGCGCACGGTCGGCGAGTCCGAGACCTCCTCGAACGCCGGCGCGTCCGGCAGCCAGGTACCGCAGACGTTGACCCCGAGGTAGCCGTGCCAGTGCTCGCCGATCTTCGGGCTGACCTCGGCCGCCGACTTGTAGGACGAGGAACTGATGGCCACGAGCACGACACCGACCACGACCACGCCGGCGATCGCGAGGTTCCAGGAACGGTTCGCTCCGCTCCGCTTCGGACGGCGGGCCTTCGACCGGACCTTCGCCCGCTTGTACTTCGTCGTCGTCTTCGTCATGGCGTCGTCAGGGTAGTCCGGTCGCGGCCCGCTTCGGGCGCGCCCACCGCACGGCGATCACGATGCCGGCGCGGGCCGCGAGCAGCGCCACGAGCGGCGCGAGCAGCAGTCGCCGGGCACCGTGCCAGCGCTTGCCCGCGAAGCGCAGGGTCGAACGGTGGTGGGCGACCACCATGCGGTAGGGATGCCCGGCCGTGCTCACCCCCTGGACGTGCGTGACCGTGGCCGCGGGCTCGTAGGCCACCCCCCACCCGGCGAGCCCGAGGCGCCAGCAGAGGTCGACGTCCTCCACGTACATGAAGTAGCCCTCGTCCCAGCCCCCGACCGCGTCGAGGGCTCCGCGCCGGAGCCACACCGCCGCCCCGGACACCCAATCGACCGCACGAGCCGCGTCCGGGTCGGCGTCGAGTTGCCGGTACCGGCGGGTCGCCGCGTTGTCCGGCCGGATCGACCCGAGCACCGCGTGACCGATCGCGTCCCGCGTGGACGGCACCCGGCGTGCGCTCGGGTAGACCGAACCATCCGGTTCCCGGATCCGGGGGCCGACGGCGCCGAGGCGCGGGTCGGCATCGAACCGGGCGAGGATCGCCGCACCCGCACCGTGCGCCACCATGGCGTCCGGGTTGACCACGGCGACGATCGGGGCGACGGTGGCCGCAGTGCCGAGGTTGGCCGCACGGGCGTACCCGAGGTTCGCCCCCGGTCGCAGGACCGCCACCCCGGGGTGGAGCGCCTCGAGCCGCTCGACCGACCCGTCGTGGGATCCGTTGTCCACCACCACGACCTCGGGGGGGCCACCCGCCGAGTCGTCGGCGAGCAGCGCCGTGATGCAGTCCGCGAGCAGTGGGCCCGACTCGTAGGCGACCACCACGGCCGCCCAGCGCGGGGTCACGACGTTCCGGCGCGGGCGAGCTCGTCCCGGTACCACGCGCAGGTGCGTTCGAGCGCGTCGCGCAACGGCACCTTCGGCTCCCAACCGAGCACCGTGCGGGCGAGGGTGATGTCGGGACGGCGGCGCACCGGATCGTCGGCCGGGAGCGCCTCGTGGACGATCGGCACGTCGACCCCGACCACCTCGCGCACCATCCGGGCGAGTTCGAGGATCGTGAACTCGCCGGGGTTCCCGATGTTCATCGGCCCGCGGTGCGCCGACTCCATGAGCGCGATGAGCCCCGCCGCCTCGTCCTCCACGAAGCAGAAGGATCGGGTCTGGGTCCCGTCCCCGTACACGGTGAGCGGACGCCCCTGGATCGCCTGCACGAGGAAGTTCGACACCACGCGCCCGTCCTCGGGCTTCATGCGCGGGCCCATGGTGTTGAAGATCCGCGCGATCTTCACGTCGACGTCGTGGTACCGCAGGTACGCCATGGCCAGAGCCTCCGCGAACCGTTTGGCCTCGTCGTAGACCGAGCGCGGCCCCGTCGAGTTGACGTTGCCCCAGTAGGTCTCCGGCTGCGGGTGCACCTCCGGGTCGCCGTAGATCTCGCTCGTCGACGCGAGCAGGAATCGGGCCCCGTTCGCCCGGGCGAGGTCGAGCGCGTGGCGTGTGCCGATCGATCCGACGTCGAGTGTCTCGAAGGGGAGCCGCAGGTACTCGGGTGGACTCGCCGGGCTCGCGAAGTGGAGCACCGCATCCACCGGCCCCGCGACATCGAGGCCCGCCACGACGTCGGCCTCCACGAACGTGAAGCCACCACGGTCCACCAGCTCGTCGAGGTTGGAACGTCGACCGGTGAGGAGGTTGTCGACGGCGACCACCTCGTACCCGCGGTCGAGCAGTTGCGCGCAGAGGTGGGACCCGAGGAACCCGGCGCCGCCGGTCACGACCGCGCGGGGCATCAGCGACCGACGCCCTCGTACTCCCACCCGCGACGGCGCAGCCCCACGGCGTCGAGCACGTTCCGGGTGTCGAGGATCCGCTTGACGAGCACGGCGTCGGCGAGATCGGTGTGATCGATCCACCGGAACTCGTCCCACTCGGTGAGGACGACGAGGAGACTCACACCCTTGGCCGCCTCGAGCGCGGCGTCGACCCGGGTGAGGCCCGGGAGATCGACCGCATCGGCGCGGGCCGCCGGGTCGTAGGCCCGGATGACCGCACCCTCTGCGAGCAGACGGCCGACGATGTGGACCGCGGGCGAGTCGCGCACGTCGTCGGTGTTCGCCTTGAACGTCAGGCCCCAGACCCCGACGTCGACGCCGTCGAGCGAGCCACCGGCGAGGCGGCGCGCCTTGGCCACCATGCGCTCGTGCTGCTCTCGGTTGCCGTCGATGACTCCTTGGAGCAGTGGGAAGTCGGCCTCGGCACGCCGGGCGGTGTGCATGAGTGCCGCGGTGTCCTTCGGGAAGCAGGACCCGCCGTAGCCCGGGCCGGGCTGGAGGAACTCGAACCCGATGCGCGGGTCGTAGCCCATGCCGAGCGCGACCTCGTTCACGTCGGCGCCGACCGCCTCGCACAGGTTCGCCACCGCGTTCATGAACGAGATCTTCGTGGCGAGGAAGGCGTTCGAGGCGTACTTGATCATCTCGGCCGAGGCCGGATCGGTCACGACGATCGGCGCCCGTACGCCCTGGTACAGCTCGCTCACCCGCACCGCGGTCGCCGGGTTGTCGCAGCCGACGACGACGCGGGAGGCCTGGAGGAAGTCGCGCACCGAGGTGCCCTCCCGGAGGAACTCCGGGTTCGATGCGACCCCGATCTCGTCGATCGAGGCGCCCTCCTCGCTGAGGATCCGTTGCACGGTGCGGGTGGAGCCCACGGGCATCGTCGACTTGTTGATGACCACCGAACCGGGCCGCAGGTGGCCGGCGATCTCGCGCACGACCCGCTCCACG
>JBEAXD010000256.1:0-8617 GCA_041159995.1 Actinomycetota bacterium
CCGCGGCCAGGTCGAGGTCGATCGGGTCGGCGCCGAGGGCGCCGGCCCGTTCGCCGCGGGCGAGGACGAGCGGCGGCACGAGATCGACGGCGATGATCTGGGCGTGCGGGTGGGCGATCGACGCCCCCGCGGCCCGACCGTGGTTGATGAGCGGCTGCACGTGCGCGCGGCCCGCCGCGAGGTGGAACCGGACCCGGTCGCGCAGCACGGTGAGCACCTCGATCGCGCCCGGGTCGGGCAGCGCACCCAAGGGTGCGTCGTGGTCGGGCGAGAGGATGACGACCTCGTGCGCCCCCGTCGCTCCCGGCCGCGCGCCGATGCCGCCGACCACCGGGTAGAGGTTCGGCACCACTCGCACCCGCCAGCCCGGTGCGCCGGGCGCGCCGGTCCCGGTGCGGAGGACCTCGGGCGGCGTCTCGTGTTCGTTGCCGGTGCAGAAGGGGCAGGCGCCCGGAGGGGTCGCGTCGGCCGGTCGGGCGGTCGTGTGGGGGCGTGCGGCGCGTCCCGGGGCGACGATCACGGGCGTGCCGGTGACGGGGTCGACGCGCAGTTCGGCGCCGGTCGGGAGTGGGGCGTCGGGTGCGCGATCCATGGCGGCGAGGCTAGGTCGGCGGTCCCCTGGTCGGCGTCCGGCGGTGGTTCGGCGTTGTGCCGGGCGGTCCGTTCCGGGCGTGCCGGGCCTACGCTCCCTGCATGGCCACGCGTTTCCTCGTCATCGGTGGGGGTCCGGCCGGGCAGACGGCGGCGAGCGTGGCGGCCGGGCTCGGCGCGGAGGTCACGCTCATCGAACGTGACGTGCTGGGCGGCGCGGCACACCTCTGGGACTGCGTGCCGTCGAAGGCGATGATCGCGACCGGGGGCGAGCTCATGGCGTTGCTCCGATCCGAGGACATGGGCATCGACGCGGCGGCCGGGGTGGTGGACGTCGACGCGCTGCGGGCCCGGATGCGCGACATCCAGGATCACCTGCGCGATGACGTGGAGACGCTCCTCCTGAGTCAAGGGGTCCGCATCCTCCGGGGCACCGGTCGGCTGACGTCGCCGTCGACCGCGGTGCTCGAGCACGACGGCGGCACCGAGACGTTCGCGTTCGACGCGGTCCTCCTGTCGACCGGTTCGCGGCCGCGCATCCCCGAGTGGGTCCGGCCGGACGGCGATCGCATCCTCACCACTCGGGACGCCTACCCGCCGCCGGTCGTCCCCGAGCACGTCGTCGTCGTCGGGTCCGGTGTGACGGGGGTGGAGTTCGCCCACATGTTCACGACGTTCGGCGCGCGGGTGAGCCTCGTCGTGTCGCGGCAGCAGGTGCTGCCGGCGAAGGATCCGGAGGTCGCCGCGGTGCTCGAGGCGTCGTTCATCGACCGCGGGGTCGAACTCCACAAGGGTGCTCGCGCCACGGCGATCCGCCGCGAGGGCGACGGGGTGGTCGTCGAGTGCGGGGACGGACGGGTGGTGCGCGGTTCGCACGCGCTGCTCGCCATCGGCTCCATCCCGAACTCCGACGGGCTCGGCCTGGACGCGGCGGGACTGGCGACCACGGACTGGGGCACGATCCCGGTGGATCACAACTGCCGAACCGCGGTGCCGGGCATCTACGCCGCGGGCGACCTCTCGGGGAAACTGCCGCTCTCGAGCGTGGCGTCGATGCAGGGGCGCAAGATCGCCGAGCACGCGATGGGCCTGCACGCGATGGCGCACCGCCACCTCGACTACGAGAAGGCGGCCTCGGCGATCT
Source organism: Actinomycetota bacterium (assembly GCA_041159995.1). GTDB lineage: Bacteria > Actinomycetota > Acidimicrobiia > IMCC26256 > IMCC26256 > IMCC26256. The sequence continues at coordinate 1,736 of JBEAXD010000256.1, forward strand.
TCACCGTGCCGGAGATCGCCGACGTCGGCCTCGCCGAGGCCGACGCGTTCGCGAGCGGGCGCAAGATCCGGGTCACGAAGGTGCCGTTCGCTGCGAACGCGAAGGCTCTGATCTCCGGCGACCCCCGCGGCTTCGTGAAGGTGATCTCGGATCCGGCGACCGGCGTGGTGCTCGGCGGTTCGATCGTCGGCGAACACGCGGCCGAACTCATCAGCGTCCTCGCGGTCGCGGTCACGAACGGGTTGCGCACCCAGGACATCGTCGAGAGCCTGCTCGTGCACCCGTCCCTCGCCGAGGCGATCGTCGAGGCGTCCTTCTAGCGACGGTGGTGTCGCGCCCGGGTGGGCGCGGCCAGGCTCACTCGATCGTGAGGAGGGTGTCGCCCGCGCTCACGGTCTGCCCCGGCTCGACCTTGATCTCCTTGACCGTCCCGGCCCGCTCGGCGTTGATGGAGTTCTCCATCTTCATCGCCTCGAGCACGAGGAGGGAGTCGCCCTCGGCCACGGTCTGGCCGGCCTCGACGAGCACCTTCACGATCGTGCCCTGCATCGGCGCGGTGATCGTGCCGTCGCCACCGCCGCCGCCGGTCGAACCGCCGGCGGGCCGCGGCTTGGCGGACTTCCGGCCACTCGGGACGGTGGCGACCGGAGCGTCCGGCAGCCAGACCTTCACGCCGAACCGGCGACCGTCGACCTCGACCGGCACCTCCCGGGCGACGAGGTCGTCGCCCTCCGGTGCGGTGGTGTCGCCGGCGCTGCTCGTGATGCCCGACAGGTCGACCTGGGTCTCGAGCCACCGGGTGGAGTGGGTGTTGCCGGCGAAGTCGGGGTGCTCGAGCACGACGCGCTGCGCCGGGATCGTGGTGTGCACGCCATCGATCGCGAACTCGTCGAGCGCGCGCAGCATCCGGACACGGGCCTGCTCGCGATCGGGGGCCCAGACGATGAGCTTGCCGACGAGGTTGTCGTAGTACTGGCTCACCTCGTCGCCCGGCTCGTACCCACCGTCCCAGCGCACCCCCGGACCGGCGGGGAGATGGAGGGCGTTGATCGGCCCGGGGGAGGGGAGGAAGCCCTTCGCCGCGTTCTCGGCGTTGATGCGGCACTCGATGGAGTGGCCGGTGAGCGTCACCTCGTCCTGGGCGATCGAGAGCGCCTCGCCGGAGGCGACACGGATCTGCTCGCGTACGAGGTCGAGTTGGGTGACCATCTCGGTGACGCAGTGCTCGACCTGCAGGCGGGTGTTCATCTCGAGGAAGAAGAACTCCCCGTCCTGGTAGAGCATCTCGACGGTGCCGGCGTTCACGTAGCCGGTCGCCTTGGCGACCTTGACCGCGGCCTCGCCCATGGCCCGGCGGATCTCGGCGGGGAGGTCGCCGGCGGGCGCCTCCTCGATGAGCTTCTGGTGCCGGCGCTGGACCGAGCAGTCCCGGTCGCCGAGGTACACGGCGTTGCCGTGCTGGTCGGCGAAGACCTGGATCTCGATGTGCCGGGGGTGGGTGAGGTACTTCTCGAGGTAGGCCTCGTCCCGCCCGAAGTAGGCGAGCGCCTCCCGTTGCGCGGATTCGAGCGCGGCGGCGGCCTCCTCGGCGGACTCGACGACCTTCATGCCGCGTCCGCCGCCGCCGTACGCGGCCTTGATCGCGACCGGCCAGCCGTACTGCTCACCGAACGCGATGACGTCCTCGGGGCCGGTGACGGGATCGGTCGTGCCGGGGACGCTGGCGACGTCACCCCGGGCCGCGGCCTTGCGGGCCGAGATCTTGTCGCCCATGTCCTCGATGGCGGCCGGTGGCGGTCCGATCCACGCGACCCCCATCGCGGTGATCGCCCGTGCGAAGTCGGCGTTCTCGGAGTAGAAGCCGTACCCGGGGTGGACGCCGTCGGCGCCGGACCGGCGGATGACCTCGATGATCTTGTCCTGGTTCAGGTAGGACTCGGCCGCGGTCTGGCCGCCGAGCGCGTAGGCCTCGTCCGCGAAACGCACGTGGAGCGCGTCGCGGTCGACGTCGGAGTACACGGCGACGGTCGTGATGCCCATCTCCCGGCACGTCCGCATGACCCGGACGGCGATCTCGCCCCGGTTCGCGATGAGGATCTTCTGCAGCACTGGGGCGATTCTCCCGATGTGGCGGACGTGAGGCGGGCCGTATCCTACGGGGCGTGTCCTCCGTCGCTGCCACTCCGAACGGGACCGGGCCGCTGGGCCCGATCCGCCGCCTCACCGAGATCGATTCCACGAACCGCTACGCCCTCGATGCCGCCCGCGCCGGCGAGCCCTCCGGCCTCGTGGTCGTGGCCGACCACCAGACGGCCGGGCGGGGTCGGCTGGGTCGCACCTGGGAGGCACCGGCCGGGGCATCGCTGCTCATGTCCGTGCTGCTCCGACCCGGGGTCCGACTCGAGGCGATGCACGTGCTCACGATGGCCGCCGGGCTCGCGATGGCCGATGCGGTCGAGGCGGTGGCCGGCTTCGCGCCGACCATCAAGTGGCCCAACGATCTGCTGGCCGGTGACCGCAAGCTCGCCGGCATGCTGACCGAGGCGGAGGTGACCGACGGTGAGGTCACGGCCGTGGTCGTCGGGATCGGGGTCAACGTGATGTGGACCGACTTCCCGCCGGAGATCGCCGAGACCGCCACGGCCTGCAACCTCGTGGCCGGGCGCGAGGTGTCACGCGACGCGCTGCTCGACGCGTTCGTGGATCGGTACGGGGTGCGCCTCGCCGACCTCGACGCGGTGTCCGAGGACTACCGGGCCCGCCTCGGCACGCTCGGCCAGCGCGTGCGCATCGAACTCGCCGACGAGACGTTCGAGGGCGAGGCGGTGGGGGTGGCCGATGACGGTTCGCTCGAGGTCCGCACGGGACCCGGTACGACGCGCACGGTCACCGCGGGCGACGTCGTCCACCTGCGCCCCGCCTGAACCGGGCGTTCGCCGGGCCGCACGGACCCGCGATCAGGGGTCGAGGTCGCGGGTGAGCAGGTCCCGCCAGGCCGACTGCAGGGCGAGGGTGACCGGTCCCGGGGCGCGGGGGAGTTCGTGCCCGTCGACCCGGGCGATCGGCTGCACCTCGCGGGTGCTCGACGTGAGGAAGGCCTCCTCGGCCGTGGCGAGTGCACCGATCGGGAGGTCGGTCTCGGCGCAGGCGATGTCGTTGCGCTCGCACAGCAGCAGCACGACGTCGCGCGTCACGCCGGCGAGGCAGCCGCTGGCGAGCGGCGGGGTGACCAGTGCACCGTTGACGACCACGAACACGTTCGAGCCGGTCCCCTCGCAGAGCGCGTCCCGGGTGTTCGGGAAGATCGCCTCGCCCGCCCCGCGCGCGTGCGCGTGGGCCAGGGCCCGGACGTTCTCGGCGTACGAGGTGGTCTTGAGGCCGGCGGTCGCCCCGCGCTCGTTGCGACACCACGGCACCGTGACGACGTCGGCGGTCGGCGGCCAGGAGGCCAACGGTCCACTCGCGATCACGACCGTCGGCGGGACGGTGCCGCGTTCGGAGCCGAGGGGCGCGACGCCGCCGGTCACGGTGATGCGCAGCCGCGCGTCGGGCAGGCCGTTCGCGGCGATCACCGCGTCGGCTGCGGCCCGCAACTCGGCGTCGCCCGGGGGGACGAGGCCGAGCGCGCCCGCCGAACGGCCGAGGCGGGCCACGTGGCGGGTCCACGCGAACGGGACCCCGTCGTAGACCCGCAGCGTCTCGAACACGCCGTCACCCGTCAGCAGCCCGTGGTCCATCGGCGAGATGCGGGCCGCGTCGTCGTCCACGAGGGCACCGTCGACCCAGATCGTCACGGCGCACCCACCCGCCGGGGAGCCGATGCCGCGCTGGCCGCCGCGTCGAGCAGGCGAGCGGCCTTGAGTTCGGTCTCGGCCCACTCCGCGCCCGGATCGGACCCCACGGTGATGCCGGCGCCCGTGCCGAAGGTCGTGTGATCGGTGATCGTGAACGTGCGGATCGCGACCGCGAGATCGGCCCGCTGCCGTTCGGTGTCGATCCACCCGACCGCGCCGCAGTAGTACCCACGTGGTGTCGGCTCGAGCTCCTCGATGATGCGCAGCACCCGCGGTTTCGGGGCTCCGGTGACGGAGGCCGGCGGGAACGTGGCCCGCAGGAGGTCCCCGAGGCCGACGCCCGGGGCGAGCCGGCCGACGACGGTGCTGACGAGGTGGTGCAGGCCCGGGTGCGGCTCGAGCGCGCAGAGTGCGGGCACCGAGATCGAGCCCGGGGAGCACACGCGACCGAGGTCGTTGCGGGCGAGGTCCACGATCATGACGTTCTCCGCCCGGTCCTTCGCGCTCTCGAGGAGGTCGGCGGCGTCGCGGGCGGTGCCCTTGATCGGTCGGGTCTCGACGCGCCGTCCGTCGAGGCGGAGGAATCGCTCGGGGGAGGCCGACACGATCGCGAGGTCGGCGCATCGGATCAGCGCGGCGTGCGGGGACGGGTTGTGCCGGTCGAGCGCGTCGAAGAGCTCGACCGGATCGGCGGCGCGGTCGTTGTGCAGGGTGCGGGTGAGGTTCGCCTGGTAGCACTCGCCGGCCCGCTCGAGCCGGATGATCTCGGCCACCGCGGCCTCGTAGGCGGTGCGATCCATGGAGGACCGCCAGGCTCCGGCGAGCCCGGTCGATCCGGTGCGGGGCGTGGCAGCCTCGAGCGCGGCACGGAGACGTCGGGCGCCGGGACCATCGCCGATCACGACGGGGGCGCGATCCGGAGCCAGGACGAGGCGGGCGGCGTAGCGCGACAGGTGCAGATCGGGCACCACCCGCGGCCGTGACGAGCGTCCCGTCGGCTCGATGTGGCGTCCGAGTTCGTAGGCGATGCCGCCGGCCCACCAACCCGGGGTCAGTGCGGCGAGCGCATCGAGGGCCGCCGGACCGTCGAGGCGGAGCCGTTCTACCGGTTCGACCGCGATGACCGTCCGGGCGCCGTCCCGGACGACGGCGAGCTCCTCGTCGTGGTCGAGGACACGCAGGAGGGAACCGGCGAGCACCGCACCGACGTTACCCGGCGTGATGGCGCGGGCCATCCGGAGCCCGCGAGGGGAGCCGGAGTCCGCGCCGGTAGGCTCAGGTCCTCATGGCGTCGTCCCCCCGGCCCTCCTTGCGCTCCCGTCCCTTCGTGTCGCGGTACCTCGTCGCGCTCGGCGTCACGTTCGTGACCCTGTGCACCGGGGTGGTGGCCGTGAACATCGCCGTGAACCAGAAGATCGCAGGGATCGGCCGGGTCGACGGGCTCGAACTGCCGAGCAGTCCGGGCAAGGCGGGCAACTTCCTGGTGCTCGGTTCGGACTCCCGAGCCTTCGTCGAGAATCAGACCCAGATCGACGCGTTCGGCTCGACGGCCGACGCGGGGGGCACCCGCTCGGACACCCTCATGATCGTCCACGTCGACCCGGACGCCAAGAAGTCGCTGCTGGTCTCCATCCCGCGCGACACCCTCGTCGACATCCCGGGGCGCGGCAGGCAGAAGATCAACTCGGCCTTCAACGACGGCCCGCAGAAGGTCATCGACACCATCGAGCAGAACTTCGGCGTCCCGATCAACCACTACGTCGAACTCAACTTCGAGGCCTTCATCGGGGTGGTGAACGCGATCGGCGCGGTGCCGGTCTACTTCCCGGCGCCCGCCCGCGACACCTACTCGGGTCTCAACGTCCAGAGTGCGCCCGCCTGCGTGCGCCTCAACGGCGATGCCGCGCTGGCCTACGTGCGATCGCGGAATCTCGAGCTCTACGACTCGACGACGAAGCGGTGGTCGTCGGCCGACGCCATCCCCGACATCGGCCGCATCGGTCGTCAGCAGAACTTCATCCGTCGACTCGGCGTCGTCGCGGCCCAGAAGGCCGCCCGCAACCCGTTCACGGCGAACCGCATGGCGAACGCGGTGATCCCGAAGCTCACCGTGGACGAGGGGCTGGGTCGTTCCGACATCTTCGCCCTCGTCAACACCTTCCGCACCGTCGATCCGACGGACACCTCCAGCATCGAGATGGTGACCCTGCCGACCGAGGGCGGCCCGTCGTACAACGGTCAATCGGTCCTCTACCTCGATCAGCCGAACGCGGAGGCGACCCTCGCGCGCCTGCGCACCTTCGGTGAGGGCGATGACCCGAGCGGATCGACCGAGCCGATCGACGTCGCACCGTCGGAGGTGCGCGTACGAGTGCTCAACGGCTCGAGCACCTCCGGTCTCGCCGGGCGGACGCTCACCGAACTGCAGCGCTACTCGTTCCAGCCGGCCGGGTTCGGCAACGCGGCCCGTGTGTCGGCCACCCAGATCCGGTACCGCCCGGGTCGTCTCGACAGTGGGCGCCTCGTGCAGCAGTACCTCGGTGGTATCGGCACGCTCACCGAGGATCGCTCGCTCGTCGACGCCGATGTCGCGATCATCGTCGGTCCGGACTTCGGGTCGGTGCGGGCGCCGGGCTCCTCCGGTGCGAAGCCGTCGAACACGACGAGCACCACGCGACCGGCATCGGGCGGCGGAGCCGCGCCGGCGCCCTCGACGCCCGAGTGCTGAGGTCACGCCGCCGCCGATCCGCAGCGGTCCCGGGCCGCCCCGGCCGGTCCTAGACTCCGCGGCCGTGAGTGATGTCGCCGTCATCGGAGCCGGGTACGTCGGGCTGACCACCGCGGCCTGCCTCGCCCACCTCGGGCACCGCGTCGTGGCGGCCGACATCGACGCGGCACGCGTCGATCGGCTCAACCGGGGCGAGATCCCCATCCACGAGGACGGCCTGCCCGAACTCGTCGCCGAGGGGCTCGAATCCGGCCGCCTGCGCTTCGTCGTCGGAGCCCCGGTGGCCACCCCCGACGCCGAGTTCGTGTTCCTCTGCGTCCCGACACCCCAGGGTGACGACGGCGCGGCCGACCTCTCCTT
>JBEAXD010000126.1:0-4968 GCA_041159995.1 Actinomycetota bacterium
GCGCCGACCATCCCGGTCTCGGCGAGCGAGTCGATCGTGGCCCGGGCTGCGCCGACTCCGGGGAGGATGATGCGGTCGACGGCGTCGAGGTCCCCGGCCGCGGCGACGAGGCGGGCGTCGAGACCGAGGCGCGCGAGGGCGAACATCACGCTCGGGGCGTTGCCCGCTCGGTAGTCCACGACGCCGATCACAGGGGCCGGAGTCTAGGGAGGGGACCTGCGCCGGCCCCCACCGGTTCCGGTCCCGGCCCCGCCCCGGCGGAGTGGAGCATCCCGGGACGGCCCGTCGGTCCCGAGGTCGGTGCGCTCGCGTCGTTCAGGCGAAATCCGTCTCGGTCACGATCTTCTGGGACATGTCCGGGTACGGGCTCACGTAGTCGACGACCCGCACCCGCCCGGTCGGGACGAAGCGGCCCGCGTCGATCACCCGCCGCGGGACGTAGGGGAGCAGGCCGAGGTGTCGGAAGAGTCGCGACTGCGGTTCCCAGATCGAGGCCCGTTCGTGCCAGAGCAGTCGGTCGAGTTTGCGCAGCAGCATCATGAGCGTGACGAGCGTTGCGGCGAGCACCCCGGCGACGATCGCCGCGATGACGGACCCCCTCGGGAGTTCGACGATGATCGACAGCATCACGCCGAGGAGGAGGATGAGCGAGGTCCACTCGAGCCGGGACATGGACTGCCCGATGGCCGCCTCCATGAGCGCCCGCGACATCGACATGTCGTTGGTCTGTTGGAGCAGGTGGTAGTAGGCCGTCTCCTGCTGCGGCGTGCGCGGCTCGAGTGCGATGACGGAGCCGGACAGCGCGAGGAACGTCGTGCTCGACCGTGTGAACTCATCGAGGCGGTAGTCGATCTGCGCGACGAGTTGGGCGTCGATCCTCGTGCGGATCTCGTCCCGCCGGTCCGGGAACACCTCGACGAGCTGGTGGATCGCGAGGAGGTTGGCGTCGCCCCGGCGGATGAGGTCGTGCACGGTGCTGAGGCGAACCCGCATCCGCTCGATGGAGAACGCCAGGAGCACGCCGAACAGGAAGGTGGCCACGGTCGCCAGCGCGGCCAGCAGTCCGAGGGTCAGCCCGTCGGCCTCGAGTGGCGCCCCGACCACGAAGGAGGACCCGGCGACGAGGAGCCCGACGGTGATCGCCGGTCCGGCGACGACCTCGGCGAGGACGATGCGCCGCCAGAGTGTCCGGAGCCCCCGCATACGGCGCGCAGTGCACCGGTGGGGCATCGTCGGGAGCGCCGGTCGATCCGGCCGTCGCCGTTCGACGCGGTGGTGCGGCGGTGCGGGTTCGGAGTGGAGCTGAGGGGAATTGAACCCCTGACCTCTTCCATGCCATGGAAGCGCTCTGCCAACTGAGCTACAGCCCCGAGAGCGGGGGAGGATAGCAGCAGCGCTCCGGCGGTCCGTCACGGGGCGAGGGTCGGCGGGGTGCCGCCGGTACGCTCGGCGCCCGATGACCGAGACCCCCGCTTCCGACCGCACGCCGCGCGCCCGCTACGACGCAGCGCTCGCCACCTCGATCGAGCGCGCGTGGCAGGACCGGTGGGAGGCCGAGCGCACGTTCTGGGCGCCGAACCCGGAGGGCGGGCTCGCCGAGGGCTTCGACGCGATGGCGCAGCGCACCCCGCTCTACGTCCTCGACATGTTCCCGTACCCGAGTGGAGCCGGACTCCACGTGGGCCACCCGTTGGGGTACATCGGGACGGACGTGTACGCGCGCTACCGGCGGATGACCGGATGCAACGTGCTGCACGCGATGGGCTACGACGCGTTCGGACTCCCGGCCGAGCAGTACGCGGTGCAGACGGGCCAGCATCCCCGCGTCACCACCGAGGCGAACATCGCGAACATGCAGCGCCAGCTGCGGGCGCTCGGGCTGGGCCACGATCCGCGGCGCGGCGTGGCCACGACCGACGTCGGCTACTACCGCTGGACGCAGTGGATCTTCCTGCAGATCTTCAACGCTTGGTACGACGACACCGCGGAGCGGGCCCGCCCGATCGTCGACCTCGTGGCCGAGTTCGAGGCGGGGACGCGGGACGCCGCGGCCCACGGTGCCGGGATCGCGTGGTCCGACCTCGACGACCTCGGTCGCCGCCGCCTCGTCGACTCCTTCCGGCTCGCCTACGTCGCTGAGGCGCCGGTCAACTGGTGCCCCGGTCTCGGCACCGTGCTGGCGAACGAGGAGGTCACCGCCGACGGTCGCTCCGAGCGCGGCAACTTCCCGGTGTTCCGGAGGCCGCTCAAGCAGTGGATGATGCGAATCACCGCGTACGCGGAACGCCTCCTCGCCGATCTCGACCTGCTCGACTGGACCGACTCCATCAAGCTCATGCAGCGGAACTGGATCGGACGCAGCACCGGGGCCGAGGTGACCTTCGGCGTCGCCGGCCACGAGGACCTCGGCATCACCGTGTTCACGACCCGGCCCGACACCCTGTTCGGCGCGACCTACATGGTGCTCGCACCCGAGCACCCACTCGTCGACGCCATCACGCCCGTCGAGTGGCCCGGTGCACAGTTCGACGCCCAGCACTCGGAGATCCCGGTCGCGTGGCGTGGCATCTTCGGCGACGGGGTCCCACCGGCAGCGGCGGTGCGGTCCTACCGCGAGTTCGCGGCCCGGAAGTCCGAACTCGAACGCCAGGCCGAGGGGCACGTGAAGACGGGGGTGTTCACCGGCGCCTTCGCGATCAACCCGGTGAACGGGGCGCGCATCCCGGTGTTCATCGCGGACTACGTCCTCATGGGCTACGGCACCGGGGCGATCATGGCCGTGCCCGCGCACGACGACCGCGACTTCGCGTTCGCGCGGGAGTTCGACCTCGCGATCATCCCGGTCGTACGCCCCGACGACGCGTGGCTGTCCGGGCACGGTGTGGCCGCCGATGACGCCTCCGAGTGGTCCGAGGCGTTCACCGGCGTCGGCGTCGCGATGGGTTCGGCCAACGAGGGCGTGACCCTCGACGGACTCGACACGCCCGCGGCCAAGGCGGCCATCGCCGAGTGGCTGGCCGCCGAGGGGCTCGGGACCCCGACCACGACCTTCAAGCTGCGGGACTGGCTGTTCAGCCGCCAGCGGTACTGGGGCGAGCCCTTCCCGATCGTGTTCGACGACACCGGCCTGCCGATCGCGCTCCCGGAATCGGCCCTGCCGGTCGAACTCCCCGAGGTGTCGGACTTCGCGCCGCGGACCTCGGACGATCCCGACGCGCTGCCCGAGCCACCGCTCGCCCGGGCCGAGGATTGGGTGGAGGTCACCCTCGATCTCGCGGGTCCGGCCTGGGCCGGGTACGGCGGCGGACCCCGGACCTTCCGGCGTGAGGTCAACACCATGCCGCAGTGGGCCGGCTCCTGCTGGTACTACCTGCGCTACCTGGACCCCGAGAACGACGACGCGCTCGTCGCCGCGGGCGTGGAGCGGTACTGGATGGACGGCGTGCGCGCCGACGGATCGCCGGCCGCCGGCGGCGTGGACCTCTACGTGGGTGGGGTCGAGCACGCGGTGCTCCACCTCCTCTACGCCCGCTTCTGGCACAAGGTGCTGTTCGACCTCGGCCACGTGAGCACCGTCGAGCCCTTCCAGCGCCTGTTCAACCAGGGCTACATCCAGGCCTACGCGTACACGGACCAGCGGGGCGTGTACGTGGAGGCAGCCGACGTCGTGGAACGCGACGGTGCGTGGTTCCTCGGGGATGAGCCGGTGAACCGCGAGTACGGGAAGATGGGCAAGAGCCTGCGCAACGTCGTGACGCCCGACGACATCTACACCGAGTACGGCGCGGACACGCTCCGGCTCTACGAGATGTTCATGGGTCCGCTCGATGCGAGTCGTCCGTGGAACACCACCGACATCGTGGGGGTGCACCGGTTCCTCCAGCGGCTCTGGCGCAACCTCGTCGACGAGGACTCGGGGGAGGTCCACGTGGCCGACCTTCCGGCCGACGACGACACGCTCCGACTGCTGCACCGCACGATCGACGCGGTCCGCGGCGACATGGAGGGCATGTCGTTCAACACGGCCATCGCCCGGCTCTTCGAACTCAACAACCACCTGACCCAGGTCGTCGCCGCGACGGGGGCTGCGCCCCGCGTGGTGGCCGAGGCGATCACGCTCATGGTGGCGCCGCTCGCGCCCCACATCGCCGAGGAGCTGTGGTCCCGCATGGGGCATCCTGCGTCGCTCGCGTACGAGCCGTTCCCGGCGGCGGACCCGGCGTTCCTCGTCGTCGATGCGGTCGAGGTGCCGGTGCAGGTCAACGGCAAGGTGCGCGGTCGCATCACCGTCCCGGTCGAGGCCGACCCGGCCGCACTCGAGGCGGCGGCCCGCGCCGACGAGCGGGTGGCCGCGCTGCTCGAGGGGGCCACGGTCCGCAAGGTCATCGCAGTGCCCGGCCGACTCGTCAACTTCGTCATCGGCTGACGGCCGTGACGCGGGTCCGGCGTCTCGACCCGGTCGCGACGATCGCAGTCCTCGATCACGTGGCCCCGATCGACGCGCGCCGGGCGCGTCTCGTCCTCGTGCCGTGGTTGATGCCGGGTGTGGCGGGCGTGACGCTGGGGCGCTGGATCCTGCTGCGGCGCGGCCGCGAGGGGGACCTCGGGCTCATCGCCCACGAACTCGTCCACGTGCGGCAGTGGCGGGAGCAGGGTGCGCTGCGATTCCTCGCCGCGTACCTCGTCGCCTACGGCCGCGGGCGAGGTGCGGGGCTCGACCACGCGGCCGCGTACGCCGCGATCCCGGCCGAGGTCGAGGCCCGCGCCCTGGCCGGTCGCTGACGTCCGACCGGACCGCTACGATCCGGTCCGGTCGATCACGAGCGAACCGCACACCGTCACCCCGAGGTGCCGTGCGGTGGATGCCGGATCGGACCCTCGCCGCACCCGCGCCGCCCTTCCCCGCCCGTGCCGTCGCGCGCCCGATCCGGTGGCGCGCGCCCGTCGAGGGAGGGTCCATGCCCACCG
>JBEAXD010000267.1:0-2674 GCA_041159995.1 Actinomycetota bacterium
AGTGCCAGAAGAACGGCCGGTCGTCCCGCACCGGTGAGATCTCGCGGGGGTAGTCCGCGGCGACGGCCTCGGCCTCGTCGGTCGACCCGACGACGGGGGCATCGTGGGTCGACTGGCCGGTGCCGGGTCGACCGACGAGGCCGAGGCCGTCGCCGCGGACTACCCCCGCGAGATCTCACCGGTGCGGGACGACCGGCCGTTCTTCTGGCACTTCTCATCGTTCGGGGACGTGCTGTCGAACATCACCGATCCGTTCTCGACCGACAACCCCGAGGATGTGATCGGGGAGCGGGTGCTGCTCCTCCTCCTGCTCGTGGCGGTCGGCTACGCCGCGCTGTTCCTGCTCGCGCCCTTCGTCCTCGTGCGCAAGGAGTGGCGGGCCCTGCCGGCCAAGGGGCGCTCCGCCCTGTACTTCGCGTCGCTCGGGTTGGGCTTCATGCTCTACGAGATCTCGATGATCCAACGGCTGGTGCGGTTCCTCGGGTACCCGACCTACTCGTTGACCGTGACCCTGGCCTCGATCCTCGTGTTCACCGGCCTCGGCGCGCTGCTGAGCAAGCGGTTCGCGGACCGTCCGCGACGGGCGGTGGTGACGAGCGGGGTCATGCTCGGTCTCCTCGGGATCTTCTACCTGCTCGCGCTCGATCCGCTCACCGACGCCCTGCTGCTCTGGCCGCTGTGGGCCCGCATCGGGGTGACCGTCGCGCTCCTCGCGCCGCTCGGTCTCTGCCTCGGGATGTTCATGCCCCTCGGGCTCACGGTCGTGGGCGGTCTCGGCGACCATCCGGACGAGTACGTGGCCTGGGGCTGGGCCGTCAACGGGTTCTTCTCCGTGATCGGCTCGGTGGGCACGACGATCCTCGCCATGGCCTACGGGTTCCGGGCGGTGCAGATCGCGGCGTTGTGCGTCTACGGCGTGGCGATCGGTGCGTTCGTGCTGCTCGAACGGGCGCGGGCCGCGCTCGGCGCGCCCGTCGAGGCGACGACGGGCTGACGGATCAGTCGCGGAAGTTCGTGAACTGCAGCGGGACGCCGAAGTCGGCCTCCCGCAGCGCGGCGATGACCTCCTGCAGGTCGTCGCGCTTCTTGCCGTTCACGCGGAGTTGATCGCCCTGGATCTGGTGCTGGATCCCCTTGAGCGGGAGCTCCTTGATGAACTTCCCGATCTCCTTGGCCTTCGTGTCGCTGATGCCCATGACGAGCGTGACGGTCTGGCGGGCCCGTCCCTTCGTGGCCTCCTCGACCTTGCCGTAGTCGAGGGTCTTGAGGGAGACCTTGCGCTTCACGAGCTTCTCCTCGAGGACCTGCGTGAGGGCCTGGAGCCGCTGCTCCGACTCGGTGTTCAGCACGATGGTCTTGTCGGTGAGCTCGATGCTCGAGTCGGTGCCCTTGAAGTCGAACCGGTTGGCGATCTCACGGGACGCCTGGTCGACCGCGTTGCGCATCTCCTGCATGTCGATCTCGGAGACGACGTCGAAACTGGGCATGGTTCCCCCTTGGAAGCGGTCCCGGACGGTCGGTTACTGTAGGCCCCCGCTGGGTCCGTACCCGAGTGGACAAAGGGGACTGGCTGTAAACCAGTTGCGAAAGCTACGGAGGTTCGAATCCTCCCGGGCCCACTCCGTCCGACGCCGCTGCGCCTCCCGGGGCTCAGCGGCGTCGTCGCGCCGGGACCCGCCCGCCGGCGTTGAGGCAGGACCCGCCCGCCTCGGTGTGGGGGAGTGCCCCCGCTCAGAGCATCCGCTGCATGAGGACCACGTCGAGCCAGCGTCCGTGCTTGCGCCCGACCTCGACCTCGCGCCCGACCACGACGAACCCGCAGGCCTCGTGGAGCGCGATCGAGGCCGCGTGGTCGCCGACGATCCGGCCGATCACGGAGTGGTAGCCGTGGGCGGTGGCGAGGCGGAGGATCTCGGTGAGCAGGGCCCGGCCGACGCCGGTCCCCCGCTGGTCGTCCCGGACGTAGACGGAGTCCTCGACCGTGGTGGCGTAGGCGGGTCGGGGCCGGTAGGGCGAGAGGCTGGCGAACCCGATCACCTGTCCGGTGGCCTCGTCGACGGCGACCACGGCCGGGTGGCCGCCGGAGTGGTCGGCGATCCAGGCCGCCTGCTCCTCGGCGGTCCGCTCGACCATGTCGAAGGTGACGGTCGATCCGGTCACCTCACGGTTGTAGATCGCCCGGATGGCCTCGGCGTCGGCGGGTTCCACGCTGCGGATCTGCCATCCCACGGCCCGGACGGTAGCGCAGCGGGGCGGCCTTGCTATCCTCTCCGCCCTTGCCCTTGTAGCTCAGTGGCAGAGCACTTCCATGGTAAGGAAGGGGTCGTGGGTTCAATCCCCACCGAGGGCTCCGCACGAGCGGATGCGAGAGGGCGCCGGCGGGAGCCGATCGGCCGGACCGCTCGTCACATACGGCGGAGTAGCTCAGTTGGTTAGAGCACACGGCTCATAATCGTGGTGTCGCGGGTTCGACTCCCGCCTCCGCTACTCGGACCCCCCGATCCGGCCCCGGCCGGATCGTGGTCCGCGCACCACCGAACAGGCACCATCCATACACGCGCTCGGTTGCGCGTCAGCACTCAGGAGAGATTGGCCATGGCCAAGGAGAAGTTCGAGCGGACGAAGCCGCACCTGAACATCGGGACCATCGGTCACATCGACCATGGGAAGACGA
>JBEAXD010000022.1:0-12498 GCA_041159995.1 Actinomycetota bacterium
CACACCGGTCCGTTCGAGGAACCGCCACGAGCGGTCCCCGCCGAACTCCAGCACCGCCACGAGGCGCCGGGTCGCAGCGGCGTCCCAGGCGAGGCTGGTGTCGCCGAGCCCGCCCAACCAGTCGAGCAGGGCCTCGCCCGGCGCGCGGGCGGCCTCGAGCGCGGCGGCCGCGTCGAACGCCACGGTGAGGGCGGCCTCGGCCGGCGGGCGCGCCGCGAGTTCGACCGTGCCGTCGTCGACCCGCAGCCAGCCGCCGGCGGGCATCGCCTCCCCCGCGGCCGCCTCCGCCCCCCGCCGGCGTTGGATGGTGCGCAGCCGGGCCTTCAGCAGCGGCGGTGCGAGCACGGTGGTCACGATGACGACGAGGAGGAGGGCCGCGTAGAGGTCCTCACCCAGCGCACCGCTCGACAGACCGATGGTCGCGAAGATCAGACCGACCTCGCCGCGCGGGATCATGCCGAACCCCACGAGCCACTTGTCGCCCCGCGCCCCGATCGCACCGAGCGCGCTGAGCAGCTTGCCGATGATCGCGATCACGAAGAGCACACCGGCGATCCCGAGCACCTCCGGTTTCGCGAAGGATGAGACGTCGACGTTGATGCCGATGCCGAGGAAGAACACGGGGACGAAGAGGTGGCCGACCGGCGCGAGCTCCCGCTGGATGCGCTCCCGCTGCTCACTGCGGCTCAGGGCGAGCCCGGCGACGAACGCACCGACGATCGGGGCGAGCTTGGCCGCGCTGGCCAGCTCCGCGAAGAGCAGTGAGAACGCGAGGGCGAGCGCCACGAGGGTCCCGGGGGACCGGGCGTACCGGTACACACCGCGGAACAACGACGGCGCGAATCGGCTGCCGAGCACCGTCGTGATGATGAGGAAGCCCAACGCCACCGCGATGATCGACGCCACCGAGAACACCGAGACGGAACCGCCGGTGACGATACGGACGACCACGGTGAGGATGAGGAGGCCGAGGACGTCGTCGACCACGGCGGCCCCGAGCACCTGCATCGCGACGAACCCGAGCGCCATCGGACCGATCACCCCGATGATCGCCACGATCGACGACGCGCGCCCGACCGCGCGCAGCTCGCGCAGGTCCATCTCCATGCCCACCTCGAGCAGGAGCAGGATGACGCCGATCTCCCCGAGCACGAGGAGCACGTCGTTCTCCGCGACGAGCCCGAGCACCGACGGGCCGACGAGGATCCCGGCGATGATCTCCGCCGCCACCGCCGGGATGCCGACGCGTTCGGCGAACTCGGCCGCGACCTTCGCGGCCACGAGCACGATGAGGATGTCGAGCAGGATCGTGGCGACGCTGCCGCCACCGCTGGCGAAGAACATGCCGGTCGCCCTCAGGACGCGAGGTCGGCGCGACCGGTCGCCGCCGCCTGGAGCAGGTACCCGCGGGAGCGCACGGTGCGGATCTCGAGCCCGAGGTCGGCGATCCGGCGCCGGAGCCGGAGGATGTGCACGTCGAGCGCGTTGCGGGTCGGCGCGCCGTCCGGCCAGGCCTGCTTCGACAGGGCCTCGCGGCCGACGACCGCACCGTAGCGACCCACGAGCGCGACGGCGAGCAGCCGTTCGACCGGCGAGAGGGACACCCACCGGTCGCGGTAGCGCAGCAGCCCGTCGTCATCGAGGGACGGGCGGGCACTCGTGACGGCCGCGCGGGACTCGAGGTTCGCGACCCGGGCCCGGACGTCGCGGTCCTCGGCGGGGAGCCGCACCCAATCCTCGAGCGGATCGGTGGCGGCGGGCGGGGCCGAGTCCGGGCCGACGAGCAGCAGTCGGGGCACGCCGGACGCGCGCAGCTCCGCGAGATGCTCCGACTCCTCGGGCCAACGAACGAGCACGACGTCCACGGATGACGACGGTACGGAGCGTTCGTTTCGGAAATGTTTCGCAGTGGTGAACCCCGGGCACCGAGGGCCGCCCGGACCGTTCAGGCTCCGGCGAGTCCACACCCCCGCTCGAGGGCGCGGGCTGCGGCGACCACGGCCGCGCCGAAGCGTCGACCGGGGGTGCGGCCGAGTCGGTCGATCGGACCGCTCACCCCGATCGCGGCGACGACCCGACCCGCGCCGTCGAGCACGGGTGCACTCACGCTCGCGACGCCCGCCTCCCGCTCGGCCACCGAGGCCGCCCACCCGCGCCGCCGCACCGCGGCGAGCTCGATCGGGTCGACCCGATCGGGGAGGTCGGCCGGTGCGGTCCACGCGAGCAGGGCCTTGGCCCCGGACCCGGCGTCGAGCGCGAGCACCGCGCCGACCGGCACCGTGTCGCGGAGCCCGGTGCGTCGGTCGGCCGAGGCCACGCAGACCCGGGCGTCACCGTCACGCACGTAGAGCTGCGCGCTCTCCCCCGTGGTCTCGGCCAGCGCCGCGAGCACCGGGGTCGCCGCGTCGATGAGCGGGGCGTCGCCGAGGGCGGCCCGACCCCACGCGAGGACGCGCCGGCCCAACCGGAAGCGGCCCTGGGCGTCGCGCCGGAGCACTCCGTGACCCTCGAGCGCGACCGCCAACCGGTGCACCGTCGGCCGCGCGAGACCGGTGCGGTCGACGAGTTCGCCGAGCGAGGCCGGTCCGGCGACGAGCGCATCGACGATCGCCACCGACTTGTCGAGCACCCCGACGCTGCGTACACTGTCCGTCATACGGAATCACTATCTCACAGAGTGAGACGCTGAGCAAGGCGCACACGGCGCCACGGACACACGGGAGACGACCATGGGTCGGACGTTGAGCGAGAAGGTCTGGGACCGCCACGTCGTGCGGGCCGCCGAGGGCGAGCCCACGTTGCTCTACATCGACCTGCACCTCGTGCACGAGGTCACCTCCCCGCAGGCCTTCGACGGCCTGCGCATGAACGGTCGCCGGGTGCGGCGACCGGACCTCACCGTCGCGACGATGGACCACAACGTGCCCACCGACGTCTCCCTCGTCTGGGGCGAGTCGGACCTCACGGTCGGCGTGAAGGACGAGATCTCCCGGAAGCAGATGGAGACCCTCGCCGCGAACTGCGCCGAGTTCGGCGTGACCTGCCATGCGATGGGTCAGCCCGGACAGGGCATCGTGCACGTGATCGGACCGGAGCAGGGTCTGACCCAGCCCGGGATGACGATCGTCTGCGGCGACTCGCACACCTCGACCCACGGCGCGTTCGGTGCACTCGCGTTCGGCATCGGCACGAGCGAGGTGGAGCACGTGCTGGCCACCCAGACGCTGCCGCAGGCCAAGCCCGGCACGCTCGCGGTCACGGTGGAGGGCGAACTGCCCGCCGGCGTGACGGCCAAGGACGTCACGCTCACCGTCATCGCTGCGCTCGGCACGGGCGGCGGCATCGGCTCGATCATCGAGTACCGCGGCTCGGCCATCCGGGCCCTCTCGATGGAGGGCCGCATGACCCTCTGCAACATGTCCATCGAGGCCGGGGCCCGGGCGGGCATGGTCGCGCCGGACGACGTGACGTTCGAGTACCTGCGGGGTCGACCCTTCGCCCCGACGGGCGAGGCCTGGGACCGGGCGGTCGCCGAGTGGCGTTCGCTCGCAACCGACGACGACGCGATCTTCGACCGCGAGGTCGTCATCGACGCGACGACCATCCGCCCGTCGGTCTCCTGGGGCACGAATCCGGGCCAGACCTTCACGATCGACGACGTCGTCCCGGACCCCGAGTCCTTCGCCGACCCGACCGAGCGCGACGCGGCCGCCCGCGCCCTGCAGTACATGGGCCTGACGCCCGGCACGCCGATGCGCGAGGTCGCGGTCGACACGGTGTTCATCGGATCGTGCACGAACTCCCGGATCGAGGACCTGCGTGCTGCGGCCGAGGTCCTGCGGGGCCGGAAGGTCAAGGCCGGTCTGCGCGCGATGGTCGTCCCGGGTTCCTTCGCGGTGAAGGATCAGGCCGAGGCCGAGGGTCTCCACACCGTGTTCACCGAGGCGGGGCTCGAGTGGCGGGAGCCGGGATGCTCGATGTGCCTCGCCATGAACCCCGACAAGCTCGTCGCCGGCGAGCGGTCGGCGAGCACCTCGAACCGCAACTTCGAGGGCCGGCAGGGCAAGGGCGGCCGCACGCACCTCGTGTCCCCCGCCGTCGCCGCCGCCACCGCCGTCATGGGGACGTTCGCGTGCCCCGCCGACCTCGACTGACCAGGAGTACCCGATGGAAGCAGTCACCCTCATCAGCGAGCGAGCGGTCCCGCTGCGTCGCTCCGACGTCGACACCGACCAGATCATCCCGAGCGACTGGCTCAAGCGGATCGAGCGCACCGGGTTCGGCGCAGGGCTGTTCAGCGAGTGGCGCGAGGATCCGGACTTCGTGCTCAACCAGCCGCAGTACGCCGGCGCGGGCATCCTCGTGGCCGGTCCGAACTTCGGGACCGGTTCCTCGCGGGAGCACGCGCCGTGGGCCCTCGAGGACTACGGGTTCAAGGCGATCATCTCGTCGCGCTTCGCCGACATCTTCCGCAACAACTGCCTGAAGATCGGGCTCATCCCCGTCACGCTCGGGGCCGAGACGGTCGAGCGGATCATGGCTGCGGTGGAGGACGACCCGACGATCGAGATCGTCGTCGACGTCCCCGACCTCGAGGTACGGGTGCCGTCGATCGACCTCGAGGAGCCGTTCTTCCTCGACGACCACCACGTGCACCGCCTCGTGAACGGACTCGACGACATCGGCATCACCGAGCAGTACGCGGCCGACATCACGGCGTTCGAGGCGACGCGCCCCGACTTCCTGCCCCGCGTCGGCGCCTGAGGCCATGACGGAACGCTTCGTCCTCGAGTCGATCGGCCACGTCGTGGGCGGTCGGTTCGAGGTCGAGGACGACGACTGGGGCGCGGTCGAGTGCACCATCCGCCTCGATCACGCGCGGGCGGACGCCGCGATGGTCGAGGGACTCACCGCCTTCTCGCACCTCGAGGTCGTGTTTCGCTTCGACCGGGTCGACGAGGCCGGCGTCGAGTGGGGCGCCCGTCACCCTCGCAGCAACCGCGACTGGCCGCCGGTGGGGATCCTCGCCCAGCGGGCCAAGGACCGTCCGAACCGCATCGGGCTGAGTCGGTGCGAACTCCTCGGCGTCGACGGGGTCGATCTGCGCGTACGCGGCCTCGACGCAGTCGACGGCACGCCGGTGCTCGACATCAAGCCGTGGATGACCGGCTTCGCGCCGCGCAGTGCGGTGCGGGAACCCGACTGGGCCGCCGCGTTGATGCGGGGCTACTGGTCGGACCCGTCCGGACGCGGGTGAGCGGGGCCCGAGGGCCCCGCTCACCCGACGATCGTGTGGTGTCGACTCAGACCTTGGCGGGGACCCGGGCCGGCGCCTTCGCGGTCTCCTTCACGGCCTGCGCGAGCCCGACGGCGAGCGAGCGGGTCGTCTCGTGGTCGTAGAGGTAGGCGAGGAACTCGTGGTAGCTCATCGGGTGCTCCTTGGTGCGAGGCGGCTTCCGGATCGTGTTCGGAACTGGACCCCCGCCCGGACGGCTGCGACCCGGTGACCTGAGTCACCGGGTCGACCGGTGGGCGGTGGCGCACCCACTGCATCGGCGGCACGGGGCCCCGACTTGAGCCCTTGGTCCCAGAAATCTGCGCGCGCCCCGGCACGGGCGGTCCCGCAGGGCCCACGCGGGGACCCGGATCAGGGCCGTACGGCCCAGAAGCGCTGGTGCGCCTCGAGGAGGACGTCCACGAGCCGTCCCGTGGTGACCCGGGCGTCGAAGCGCTCCACCATCCGTCGCCGGCCCGCCTCCCCCATCGCCCGGGCCCGGGCCGGATCCTCGAGCAGGGACTCGATCGCTGCGCCGAGCTCGGCCGGGGCGGGACCCACGAGCAGCCCGGTCACCCCGTCCTCCACGATCTCCGGGAGCGCCGAGGTCCGCCGGGCGACCACCGGGATCGCCGCCGCCATGGCCTCGAGCGCGGCGTAGCCGAACGTGTCGGTCTCGGTCGGGAAGGCCAGGACGTCGGTGCGGGCGAACAGCTGGCCGAGTCGCGGATCACCCGGCTCGAAGTCACCGTGGACGATCACGCCCGGTGTGGGGGCGACCGCCTCCTTCGTCACCAGGTGCAGCTCGTACCGATCGGCCCAGCGCTCCCGGAACAGGTCGAGCAGCACGAGTCCGCCCTTGCGGGCGAGGGACCGCCCCACGAACGTGATCGTCGGACGATCGTGGGGCACGCGTGCCGGAGGCTCGCCCGGCACCTCGATCCCGAGGGGGACGACCCGCAGCCGATCGGGCGTGACGCCGTAGTCCTCGCGCAGCGACCGGGCCGCCCACTCGGACTTCGTGAGCACGAGGGTCGCCGCGTCCCACACGGGGCGCTCGAACCGGTCCCGCAGGCCCCGCTGCCGCTCGGTCCACACCGTCGGCCGTCGGTACGGGAGCAGCCGGGCGACATCGTGTCCGGCCGCATCCGTCGCCACGACGCTCGGTCCGGCGCGCAGGATGTCGCGGGAGGTGAACGCCGCATGCTGCGTGTAGACGTGGAGCACGTCGTAGGTGCCGGCCGCGGCGCGCAGGAGGCGGCGCGCGGCGGCGCTGGTCGCGAACTGCCCGCGCAGCCCCGCGAGGTCCAGGTCGAGGCCCGCGAGCCCCGGTACCTGTGCACTCGCGAGTCGTCGGACCGGCCCGGGGGGCGGCACGTCGACGAAGGTCGCCACGACGCGGTCGTCGTGCTCGAGCCCCGCGCGGATCCCGAGGTGCATGGTCGAGTGGCCGCCGTTGTTCTCGCTCAGGAACAGCACGCGAGGACGGCCGTCGGCGCCGAGCTGCCCGGACCCTGCCACCGCTCTCTCCTCCTCCGGTACGGGACCGGGGTTCGGACCCGTCGTTCGGGGAGAACCTACCGGGACCCCCGTCGCCCCCGGACCGCGATCACGGCCCGACCGTGCGCTCCCTCGTCACCCCGCGCTCCCGGATCCGGACGATGCGGTTCACCGCGTTCAGGTACGCGCGGGCGGAGGCCTCCACGACGTCGGTGGCCACCCCGCGCCCTGACGCCTTCACCCCGTCGACCTCGAGCTGGATCGCGACCTGCCCGAGCGCGTCGCCTCCCTTGGTCACCGAGGACACCTTGAAGTCGAGCACCGATCCCGAGACCCCGGTGGCGGCGGCGATGGCCGCGACCGCGGCGTCGATCATGCCGTTGCCCTCACCGCGTGCGCCCACGGTCGCACCGGACTCCGCGTCGACGAGCTCGACCTCGGCGCTCGGGTGCACCTTGGTCCCGCCGTGCACGTCGAGGCTCGTGAAGGTGTACCGGTCGATACCCTTCGTGCCGATCTCCTGAGCGACGATCGCCTCGAGGTCGGCATCCGTGATCTCCACCTTGCGATCGGCGAGTTCCTTGAACCGGGTGAACGCGTGGTTCAGGGCGTCGCCCTGCAGGTGCAGCCCCATCGACTCGAGGGTCTCCGCGAACGCGTGGCGTCCCGAGTGCTTGCCGAGCACGATCTGGGCCGCCTCCTGCCCGACCTCGCGCGCATCGATGATCTCGTAGGTCTCACGGTCCTCGAGCACCCCGTGCTGGTGGATGCCGCTCTCGTGCGCGAACGCGTTCCGACCCACGA
Organism: Actinomycetota bacterium; assembly: GCA_041159995.1. Classification (GTDB taxonomy): domain Bacteria; phylum Actinomycetota; class Acidimicrobiia; order IMCC26256; family IMCC26256; genus IMCC26256. The sequence continues at coordinate 7,580 of JBEAXD010000022.1, forward strand.
CCGCCTTGTTGTACTGGACCGGATACCCGGTCAGTCGGGAGACCAGGCGGGAGGTCCGGGCCAACTCCGCCGTGCGGATCCCCGTCTCGATGCCGTCGTAGTGGTCGGCCCGGGTGCGCAGGGCCATCACGATCTCCTCGAGCGCGGCGTTCCCCGCCCGCTCACCCAGGCCGTTCACCGCGCACTCCACCTGTCGGGCACCGTTGAGCACGCCGGACAGTGAGTTCGCGACGGCGAGTCCGAGGTCGTCGTGGCAGTGCGTCGAGACGACGTAGTCGCCCCGCACCGTGTCGATGACGTAGGCGATGAGCGCGCCGTAGTCGCCCGGCATCGCGTACCCCACCGTGTCGGGGATGTTGAGGGTCGTCGCCCCGTTGTCGACCGCGATCTGGCAGACCTCGGCCATGAACTCCGGATCCGAGCGGAAGCCGTCCTCGGGCGAGAACTCGACGTCGGCGGTGTAGGACCGGGCCCGCGCGACACCGGCGGCGGCCTCGGCCTTCACCTGGTCCCGGGTCATGCGCAGCTTCTTCGCCATGTGGATCTCGGACGTCGCGATGAACACGTGGATCCGCGATCGCTCCGCGTGTCGGACGGCCTCCCACGCCCGGTCGATGTCCTTGAAGCCGGTGCGCGACAGCGCGGCGATGACCGGCCCGCGCACGCCGCGGGCGATGGCCTCCACGGCCTCGAAGTCACCGTCACTGGCGATCGGGAACCCGGCCTCGATGATGTCCACCCCGAGGCGGGCCAGCTGCTCGGCGATCTCGAGCTTCTCGCCGGTGTCGAGCGAGATGCCCGGGCTCTGCTCGCCGTCTCGCAGCGTCGTGTCGAAGATGAGCACGCGGTCCATGGGTCTGTTCCTTCGCTTCGGGCTCGGGTGGTGCGGGGTCGATGGATCGGGATCGGCTGGGCCAACAAAAAACCCCCTCGGCCCGAGGGCACGAGGAGGCATCGGCGAGCACCGGGGGCGCTCGCCGCTACGTAAGGAGGAGGCTCGAGATGGTGGTGGATCCGTTGGTCGCCGTCATGGTGCCAGAAACCCTACCAGAGGGTCCCGGGCGCGCCGAAGCGGGTTCGCGCGATGATCCCGGCCGCATGCGCAGGATCATCGGACTCATCGGCCGCCTCGTCGGACTCGCCCTCGCCATCGGCGCCGGGGTCGCGACGTGGCGATTCCTCCACCCCGCTGCGCCGGAGGAGATCCCACCGGCCCAGCCGATGGCGCGCCGTCCGGACACCCCGGTCGCGGCGACGACCGGGTCGACGCCGGTCGAACCGCCGGCCGAGACCGCCCGCGCGGCCTGGGTCCCGCCGGTGGACGGCGAGTGCCCGCCCGGATACCCGGTGAAGGCGAAGCACGGGAGCACCGTGTTCCACGTGCCGGGCGGCGCGTCGTACGAACGCACCCGGCCCGATCGCTGCTACCGCGACGCGGCGGCGGCCGAGGCCGACGGCCTGCGCGCCGCGAAGCGCTGACCCGCCGACGGTCCACAACGGGAAGCCTCCGGTTCCCTACCCTCTCGTCCGATCCGACCGATCCCGAGGGAGCGCACCGTGAAGAACCTGTGGTCCGACTTCAAGAAGTTCCTCGTCCAGGGCGACCTCGTCGCCGTCGCCGTCGCCTTCGTCATCGGCGCAGCCTTCAAGGCCCTCGTCGACGCGTTCGTCGGAGCGATCATGATGCCGCTCGTCGGCGCGATCTTCGGACAGCCGTCGTTCACCGACCTCACCGTGCAGGTCGGCAGCGGTGTCGTCGCGTACGGCCTGTTCATCGACGCGGTGATCAACTTCCTCATCATCGCCGCAACCCTGTTCGTGGTGGTCCGGGCCTACGAGAAGCTCCGCAACCTCCGCTCGCAGGAGGAGAAGGCGGCGGACCCCACCGAACTCGACGTGCTGCTCGAGATCCGCGACGCGCTCAACCGGCGCGACGCCTGATCGGTCAGCCGAGTTCGATGGCCCGGGCGTCGTCGACGCCGGCCTCGGCCCGCACGCGCTCGACCACCTCGGTCGGTACCGCCTGGGCGAGCGAGATCGCCATGAGCGCCGCATCTCCGCCGGGGCCGGTGCCGACGTCCATGTCGTCGATGTTGAGCCCCGCGTCACCGAGGATCATGCCGACGCGCCCGATCATCCCCGGCGTGTCGGAGTTGCGAACGACCAGCATGTGGCTCGACGGCGGGAGATCGACGATGTGCTCGTCGAGTCCGACGATGCGCGGCGAGGACTGCTTGCCGTAGAGCGTGCCGGCGACGTGGGTGTCGCGACCCTGCACGGTGCCCCGGATCTCGACGAGGTTGACGTAGTCACGCGCCGCCGACCGCTTCGTCTCGCGCAGGATCAGCCCGCGGCCCTCGGCGATCGCCGGCGCGTTGACGAAGGACACCGGCTCGTCGACGATCGCGCCGAGCACACCCTTGAGGACGCCGAGGTTGAGGACCCGGCAGTCGTAATCGGCGATCGCGCCCTCGTAGGACACCTCGAGGGTCTCCGGGGTCCCCCCGGCCAGTGCCGTGAACAGCCGGCCGAGCCGCTCGACCAGCGGCAGGAAGGGCTGCACGGTCGACGAGGCCTCGGTCGCCGCGAGGTTGACGGCGAACGGCACGAACTCGCCCCGCAGCGCGAGCACGACCATGTCGGCGATGGTGACACCGGCCTTGTCCTGGGCCTCGACCGTCGATGCGCCGAGGTGGGGCGTCACGACGACCTCGGGCAGCCCGAACAACGGCGACTCCGTGGTGGGCTCCCTCGCGAACACGTCGAGGCCGGCACCGGCGATGCGACCGGACCGGATCGCTGCGGCGAGATCCTCCTCGACGATGATCCCGCCGCGTGCCGTGTTGATGATGCGCAGGCCGGGCTTGGCCCGCTCGAGGAGCGCGGCGTCGATGAGCCCCATCGTCTCCGGGGTCTTCGGGAGGTGCACCGACACGAAGTCGGCGACGGTGAAGAGCTCCTCGACGGTCGGGATGAGCTCCACCCCGAGCTGCCGGGCCCGCTCGGCGCTCACGAACGGGTCGTACGCGACGAGGCGCATGCCGAAGGCGAGGCACCGCTGGGCCACGAGCACCCCGACCCGCCCGAGGCCGACCACACCCATGGTCTTGCCGTGGAGTTCGACCCCGGTCCACCGCGAGCGGTTCCACTCGCCGCGGACCAGGTCGTTGTGGGCCTGCGGGATGTTGCGGGCCTGCGCGAGCAACAGCGCCATCGCCTGCTCCGCGGCCGAGATCACGTTGGACTGCGGGGCGTTGACGACCATCACACCCTGCGCCGTGGCGCTCGCCACGTCCACGTTGTCGAGGCCGATGCCCGCGCGACCGACGACCACGAGGTCGCGTCCGGCCTCGAGCACCTCGGCGGTGACCTGGGTCGCGCTGCGGATCACGAGCGCGTGTGCGCCGACGACGGCGTCGATCAACGCCGCCGGGTCGAGTCCGAGTCGGACGTCGACCTCGAAGCCCGCAGCCCGCATGGCCTCGAGGCCGGTGTCGGCCAGCTCCTCGGTGACGAGCACTCGGTGGGTCACGGCGGGCACGCTACCCGGCACCTCCGCCCCGCTCACGCGAGGAACGCGGCGATGCGGGCCACGCCCTCCTCGAGGTCGGCGTCGGCGAGCGCGAACGAGAGGCGTGCGTAGCCGGGTGCGCCGAACGCCTCGCCCGGCACGATCGCGACCTTCGCCTCGTCGAGGAGCACCTCGGCGAGGTCGAGCGTGGAGGCGATCGGCCGACCGGCGAGCGTGCGACCGAGGACCCCCTCGAAGGAGGGGAAGCAGTAGAACGCGCCCTCGGGCTCGAGGCAGCGGACCCCCGGGATCGCCGAGAGCATCCGGTGCATGGTGCGGCCCCGTCGTTCGAAGGCGACCCGCATCTCGTGCACCGCGTCGAGCGGCCCGGCCACCGCTGCGAGCGCAGCGCGCTGGGCGACGTTCGAGATGTTCGAGGTCGACTGGGACTGGAGGTTGGTGGCGGCCGCGATGACGTCCGGCGGACCGATCATCCAGCCCACCCGCCAGCCGGTCATCGCGTAGGTCTTCGCGACCCCGTTCAACACGATGCACGTGTCGGCGAGTTCGGGGACGAGGGCGGGCATCGAGGTGAAGCGGTGCTCGCCGAACACGAGGTGCTCGTAGATCTCGTCGGTGATCACCCAGATGCCGTGCTCGAGTGCCCACCGACCGATCGCCTCGACCTCGGCGGGCGGGTACACCGCACCGGTCGGGTTGGAGGGCGAGACGAACACGATCGCCTTGGTCCGCTCGGTGCGCGCGGCCTCGAGCTGCTCGACGGTGACCCGGAACCCCTGCGCGTCCGTCGTGGCGACCTCGACCGGCACGCCGCCCGCGAGGATGATCGCCTCGGGGTAGGTCGTCCAGTACGGGGCCGGGAGGATCACCTCATCGCCCTCGGCGATGATCGTCTGGAACGCGGTGTACACGGCGTGCTTGCCCCCGGCGGTGACGAGCACCTGTGCGGCATCCACCGCGAACGCGGAGTCCCGCAGGGTCTTCGCCGCGATGGCGGCGCGCAGCTCCGGCAGCCCCGGGGTCGGCGAGTACCGGTGGTTCTGCGGATCACGGCATGCGGCGACCGCAGCCTCGACGATCGGTTCGGGCGTCGGGAAATCGGGCTCACCGGCGCCGAAGCCGATGACCGGCTCGCCGGCCGCCTTGAGCGCCTTGGCCTTGGCGTCGACGGCGAGGGTCGCGGACTCCGCGATCGCCGCGATGCGGGGGGAGATGCGTCCTGTGGTCACGAACCGCATCGTGGCACGCGGTCGGTGCACCGGACGAACGAGAAACCGGGCCCGTGGGTGCCCGTGGGTGCCCGTGGGTGCCCGTCGCGCGGTCCTAGCCTTGCGAACGATGTCCGGCCTGCGACGCACCTCCGCCCGTGCCCCCCGCCGGGCCCGGT
>JBEAXD010000206.1:0-2537 GCA_041159995.1 Actinomycetota bacterium
CACCGGGCTGGTCCCCCGCGCCGCCCCCGGGCGGGGTCTCGCCGGGCTCGCCCTCGCCGTCCCCGGACCCGTCCTCCTCGCCCCCGATGCCGGGGCTGTACATCGCGAAGTAGACCTCGAAGACGGTCTCGAACGCCTTCCAGTGCCGGTGCTGCTTCACGAGGGTCGCCCCGAGCACCGACTTGAGCGCCTCGCGGTCCTCCATCGACACGAACTCGACCGCTCGCATGGCGTCGATGTTCTCGGTCATCGAGACCGGCAGCCCGGCGGCGCGCAACTCGTGCACGAAGCCCTGGAGCACGTCGACGAGGTGACCCGTACCGACCACCCCCGGCGGCATCTCGAACGTGTTGCGGCTCATGACCTCGCCCAGTTTCGGCGACGTGAAGAGGGCATCACGCACGCCCACTCGCCCGCATCCGACACCACGCTCCGAGGTGCACCCGTTGGGGTGCGCACGTCCCGTCACCCACGCTTGGGACCGATCGACGGGCCACCGTCGACGCCGAGCTCCTTGCGGGCCTTGGCGATGTCGGTCTGGTACTTCAGCAGCACGTGGAGGGTCTCACCGATGATCTCGGGGTCGATCTCGTTGTGGCCGAGGTAGAGGAGCGTGCGGGCCCAGTCGATGGTCTCCGAGATCGAGGGGGCCTTCTTGATGTCGAGACCCCGGATCGTGCGGGCGACCTGGGCCACCTGCTCGGCCAGCTTCTCGTCGATGTCCGGCACCCGCACGCGGATGATCTCGCGCTCGCGCTCGAGGTCCGGGTAGTCGACGTGGAGGAACAGGCAGCGCCGCTTCAGGGCCTCCGACAGTTCCCGGGTGTTGTTCGAGGTCAGCATCACGATCGGCCGCTGACGGCCCTTGATCGTGCCGAGTTCGGGGATCGAGACCTGGAAGTCGGAGAGCACCTCGAGGAGCAGAGCCTCGGTCTCGACCTCGACGCGGTCGACCTCGTCGATGAGCAGCACCACCGGCTCCTCGGATCTGATCGCCTCGAGGAGCGGACGCTCGAGCAGGAACGAGTCCGAGAAGATGTCCGTCTCGACCGTGGCCCAGTCGCGCTCGTGCTCACGGTCGGCCTGGATGCGCAGGAGTTGCTTCTTGTAGTTCCACTCGTAGAGCGCCTTGGCCTCGTCGAGGCCCTCGTAGCACTGCAGGCGGATGAGGCGTGATCCGGTGACCTCGGCCACCGCCTTGGCGAGCTCGGTCTTGCCGACGCCGGCAGGACCCTCCACGAGCACCGGCTTCTCGAGCCGGTCGGCGAGGAACACGACCCCGGCGATGTCGGTGTCCGCGAGGTAGTCGACCCCGCGGAGCCGTTCGATGACGTCGGGCACGGATGCGAAGCGTTCGGCCATGTCAGGTCCTCACTTGCCCGTCGCCCCAGACGACGTACTTGTAGGTGGTCAGTTCCCGCGGCCCCATGGGCCCGCGGGCGTGGAGCTTCTGGGTCGAGATGCCGATCTCGGCCCCGAAGCCGAACTCCTCGCCGTCGGTGAAGCGCGTCGAGGCGTTGACGATCACCGCGGCAGCGTCGACCTCACGGGTGAAGCGGCGTGCGGCGTCGAGATCGGTGGTCACGATCGCCTCGGTGTGGCCCGAGCCGTGCCGATTCACGTGGTCGATGGCGGCACCGAGGTCGGTCGCGACCGCCACGCTCATCTCGAGATCGAGGAACTCCCGGCTGAAGTCATCCTCGGTCGCGGGTTCGATCGTGTCGACGAGGGCGCGGGCCGCGGCGTCGCCGACGAGTCGAACCCCCGCACCCTGCAGTTCGCCGGCGATACGGGGCAGGAACGCCTCGGCCACCGCGGCGTGCACCACGAGCGACTCCGCCGCGTTGCACACGCTCGTGCGCTGGGTCTTCGCGTTCATCACGATGCTGGCCGCGCGATCGAGATCGGCGGCGGCATCGACGTAGACGTGACAGTTCCCGTCGCCGTCGATGATGACCGGTACGGTCGCGTGGTCACGGATGCTCTGGATGAGCGCCGGCCCGCCGCGCGGGATGAGGCAGTCGACGAACTCGGTGAGCTGCATGACCCCGACCGCGGTCTCGTGCGACGGGTCGTCCACGAGCACGAGGCAGTCCTCCGGCAGTCCCACGGCGGCGAAGCCCTCCCGCAGCGCTGCGGCCACCGCCAGGTTCGACCGCAGGGCCGTACCCGATCCCCGGAGGATCGCGGCGTTCCCGGACTTCAGGCAGATGCCGGCGGCGTCCGAGGTGACGTTCGGGCGGTTCTCGTAGATGATCGCCACGACGCCGAGCGGCACGCGCACGCGGGAGATCTCGAGCCCGTTGGGGCGCTTCCAGCCGTCGATGACCTCGCCCACCGGGTCGGGCAGCCCCGCGACCTGGCGCAGTCCGGCCGCCATGGCGGCGAGCCGAGCATCGGTGAGCCGCAGACGGTCGAGGGGACCGGCCGCCATCCCGTCGGCCTCGGCCGCCTCGAGGTCCAGGAGGTTGGCCGCCCGGATCGCCTCGGCGTGGGCCTCGAGGCGGTCGGCGGCGGCCCGGAGGGCGTCGTTCTTG
>JBEAXD010000211.1:0-3571 GCA_041159995.1 Actinomycetota bacterium
GCGGCGCGGAACTGCACGCGGCGGCACTGGCCGACCGTCTCGCCGACGCGGGCCACGACGTCGGCGTCGTCACGTACGGGTCACCCGGCGCTCGCGTGCTGGCCCAGATCCCGGCCCGGCCCTACCCGCTGCAGGAGTTCGCCACGCAACCGAGTACGAAACGCGCGCTGATGCACCTGCGCGACGTGTGGAACCCGTCCACTGCGCGCATTCTCGACGACGCGATGCGAACCTTCCGGCCCGATGTGGTGCACTCGCACACGGTGCAGGGCATGTCGGCGGTGGCGCTCGTGCGCCCCGGCCGGCTCGGGGTGCCCCATGTGCACACGCTCCACGACTACTGGCTGCTGTGCCAACGCACGGCGATGGTCCGCCGCGACGGCACTGCGTGCGACACGCCGTGCCGGGGGTGTGCGGCGATCACGACCATCCGCGAGCGGCAGGTGCGACCGCACGCGCCGGATCTCCTGCTCGCGGTGTCGCAGGCCGTGGCCGAGGAGCACGCCCGGGTGCCCTGGGCGGCCGGGCGCACCCGGGTCCTCCACAACCCGGTCGAACCGGGCCCGGCGGTCCGGCCCGCGCGCACCGACGCGGCCGCCGGTCCGGTGTTCGGGTACCTCGGGCAACTCGCGCCCCACAAGGGCGTGGCCACGCTGCTCGAGGCGTTCGGCCGTGCGGGTCTTCCCGGCGCGCGCCTCCTCGTCGGTGGCCGCGGTCCGCTCGCGGGCTCGGTCGCCGCGGCCGGCGGCGGGGTGGAGGCGCTCGGGTGGCTCGACGGTGCGGCGAAGGAACAGGTGCTCGCCGACATCGATTGCCTCGTCGTGCCGTCCGAGTGGCGGGACCCCGCGCCGATCGTGCTCAACGAGGCCCGGGCCCGTGGCATCCCGGTGATCGGTACCCGCATGGGGGGCATCCCCGAGCTCATCGCGCCGGAGAGCGAGCCGCTCCTGGTGCCGCCGCGGGACGCGACGGCACTGGCGGGCAGCCTGCGTGCGTTCGCAGCCGATCCGGACCGGTACCGCGCCGCGCCGGCGCTCGCCCCGCTCGACTGGGCCGGTCACCTCGACGCGCTCCTCACGGCGTACCGCGACGCCGGGGCCTGACGGTCGGTCGCAACACTCCGTCGGGTCGGCCCCGGGCTCGGACGGGGGCGGCGGTAGAGTCGGCGCGATGCGGGCCCGACGATCGTCACCCGGCGCCTCCGGCATGCGAGGCGCCCGATGAGGGTGGCGTTCGGCGCGGACCACGCCGGGTTCGCACTGAAGGAGCACCTGCGGGCGCTCGTGGCGGCCGACGGACACGAGGTCATCGACCTCGGCGCGTACTCCACCGACTCCGTCGACTACCCGGACCTCGGCGCTGCGGTCGGTCGGGCGGTCCGGGACGGTCGGGCGGACCGCGGCATCGTCGTCTGCGGCAGCGGGAACGGCATCGCGATCGCGGCCAACAAGATCGACGGGGTGCGGTGCGCCGTGGTGCGGGACGTCACCTCCGCCCGCCTCGCAGTCGAGCACAACGACGCCAACGTCTGCTCGCTCGGCGCCCGCTTCGTGGGCGAGCAGGTCGCCGAGGACGCGGTGCGGGCCTACCTCGCCGCCGAGTTCGAGGGTGGGCGCCACGCCCGCCGCGTCGAGAAGATCACCGACATCGAGCGCTCCGGCGCGGACTGAACCACCCGACCACCGACGAGACCCGAGGACGACGGACCCCATGACCGATCCCGCATTCGACGCCATCCGGGCCAGCGACCCGACGATCGCCGACATCCTGCACCGCGAGGTGGAGCGACAGAACACGACGCTGCAGCTCATCGCGTCGGAGAACTTCACCTCGCCCGCCGTCATGGCCGCGCAGGGCTCGCCGCTCACCAACAAGTACTCGGAGGGTTACCCGGGGAAGCGGTACTACGGCGGCAACGCGGTGGTCGACGAGGCCGAGGAGCTCGCCCGGGAGCGGGTCAAGGCGCTGTTCGGGGCGGAGCACGCGAACGTCCAGCCGCACTCCGGCGCGAACGCGAACATGGCCGTGTACCTCGGACTGCTGCAGCCGGGCGACAAGGTGATGGGCCTGCGGCTCGACCAGGGTGGGCACCTCACCCACGGATCCCCGGTCAACTTCTCGGGCCGCATCTACGACTTCGTCGCCTACGGCGTGGACGCCGACACCGAGGCGATCGACCTCGACGTGGTCCGGGAGACGGCGCGGGCGGAACGGCCACGCATGATCATCGCCGGGGCGACGGCCTACCCGCGCAGCATCGACTTCGCGGCGTTCCGTGCGATCGCGGACGAGGTGGGCGCGCTGCTCATGGTGGACGCCGCCCACATCGCCGGGCTCATCGCGGGCGGCGCGCATCCGTCGCCGGTGCCCCACGCGGACGTCGTCACCTTCACGACCCACAAGACGCTGCGCGGTCCCCGGGCCGGCTGCATCCTGAGTCGGGCCGAGCACGCCGCGGCCATCGACAAGGCGGTGTTCCCCGGCCTGCAGGGTGGTCCGCTCATGCACGTCGTGGCCGCCAAGGCGGTGGCGTTCCTCGAGGCGTCGCGCCCCGAGTTCCGGGAGTACGCGGCGCAGATCGTGCGCAACGCCCGGGCGCTCGCCGAGGGCCTCGCCGCCGCCGGGTTCCGCATCGTCTCGGGGGGGACCGACAACCACCTCGTGCTCGTCGACCTGCGCCCGTTCGGCGTGACCGGCAAGGTCGCGCAGGAGGCGCTCGACCTCGCCGGGATCACCTGCAACAAGAACGCGATCCCGAACGACCCCGAGAAGCCCTTCGTCACCAGTGGCATCCGACTCGGCACCGCCTCGGTCACGACGGCCGGTATGACCGAACCGGAGATGGCCGAGATCGCCCGGCTCATCGGGGTGGTGCTCGGGGCGCCCGAGGACGACGCGGTGCGGGCCGAGGTGCTCGATCAGGTCCACGCGCTGTGCTCGAAGTTCGTCCCGTACCCCGGCCTCTACGCCTGACGCCCACGTCGTGGGGGGATACGCGGTCGCATTCCTGGTCGCCGCCGGTGTGACGGCGGCGTGCATGCCGTTCGTGCGGCGTCTGGCCATCCGGGCCGGCGCGGTGGTCCCCCCGAATCCCCGCGGCGTGCACACGCGTCCGATGGTGTCGCTCGGGGGCGCCGCCATGTTCGTCGGGTTCCTCGTCGCGATGGCGGTCGCCTGGCAGGTGCCCCAGTTCGACGAGATGTTCTCGGGGTCGAGTGAACCGCTCGGCGTCGTGCTGGCCGCTGCGGTGATGTTCGCGGTGGGCGCACTCGACGACCTGCGCGACGTGTCCCCTCCGGCCAAGATCGCCGGCATGGTGCTGGCCGGCGGGCTCCTGTCGCTGTTCGGCGTGCAGATGCTGTTCTTCCGGGTGCCGTTCTTCTCGGGGGACACGATCGTGCTGGCCGCCGACCTCGCTCCGATCGTGACCGTGCTGATGGTCGTGCTCTTCGCGAACGCGATCAACCTCATCGATGGGCTCGACGGCCTCGCGGGCGGGATCGTGGCGATCGCCGGCACCGCGCTGTTCCTCTACAGCGACCGACTGTTCAAGAACGGGTTCCTCGAGGGC
>JBEAXD010000305.1:0-3279 GCA_041159995.1 Actinomycetota bacterium
CACCCATGTCGATCCGCCTGGGCGACGAGGCCCCCGACTTCGTGGCCGAGACCACCGCCGGCCGGCTGAGCCTCCACGAGTACCTCGGTGACTCGTGGGGCATCCTCTTCTCGCACCCGAAGGACTTCACACCGGTCTGCACCACCGAACTCGGCGCGTTCGCGAGCCGCCGGGCCGAGTTCGACGCCCGCGACGTCAAGCTCATCGGTGTGAGCGTCGACGACCTCGACTCCCACAACGGCTGGATCGGCGACATCGAGGAGACCCAGGGCACCGCCCTCAACTACCCCCTCATCGCCGATCCGGAGCGGGTGGTCGCCGGCCTCTACGACATGATCCACCCGAACGCGAACGACACGCTCACGGTGCGGTCGGTGTTCATCATCGGGCCCGACAAGAAGGTGAAGCTCATCCTCACCTATCCGGCGAGCACCGGGCGCAACATCGACGAGATCCTCCGGGTCGTCGACTCGCTGCAACTCACCGCGAGCTACTCGGTCGCCACGCCGGTGAACTGGACCGACGGGGACGACGTCATCATCGGCGGGTCGGTCTCCGACGAGGACGCACGGGCGAAGTTCCCCGGGGGCTGGACGACGATCAAGCCCTACCTCCGAGTGCTGCCGCAGCCGAACAAGTAGCGGCGTCGCGCCCGCACGGGTGCCCCGGAGATCGGGGTGGTGCGACCACCGGGCGACCGGGCGGAACCGCGCCCCCGGTGCCGTGCGGCGAGCCGGGGGCCGGCGACGCCGGGCTCAGGCCTCGATGAAGCGACGCAGTCCGATGAGCGCGCCGATCACGCCGATCGACGCGCCGATCGCCACGAGCAGCAGGCCGATCTGGACCGCGTCGCCCGTGGTGACGTAGAAGCCGCGCGAGAAGTCGGAGTTCCGCGAGATCGCGTCGGTGAGCACGTTCTGCAGGCCGATCATCGCCATGAACGCGATGAGGGCTCCGATGACGCCCTGCACGAGGCCCTCGAGCATGAACGGGATGCGCACGAACCAGTTCGACGCACCCACGAGCTTCATCACCTCGATCTCGCGCCGGCGCGCGAAGGTCGCGAGGCGGATCGTGTTCACGATGAGGAACAGTGACGCGAACAGCAGCAGCGCGAAGATCACGACGAAGGCCGTTCGGATCCACGCGGTCGCCGAGAGCAGCTGACGGACCTGCTTCTCCGCGGTCTTGACCTCGTCGACCCCGGGCTGGCTCTGGAACCGGTCGGCCACCGTCTGGGTCAACTCGGCCTCGATCGGCGCGACCCGGAACGACGACGGCAACGAGGCGGCGTCCACGCTGTTCACGAGGTCGGGCTGGTCCCGGAACAGTCGTCGGAACTCCTGCAACGCGTCGTCCTTGGTGAGGTACCGGTAGTCCCGCACCTCGGGGTCGTTCGCGAGCTGGCGCTGGACCGCGGCGACCTGGGCGTCCGAGGCGTCGACCTTCATGAAGATCTCGAGCTCGACCCCGTTCTTCCACCGCTCGGTGCCGTGGTTGACCAGCGTGTTGAGCATCCACGCGCCACCGAGCACGCAGAGCGAGACCGTCACGGTGATGACGCCCGCGATGGTCATGAGGAGATTGCGGCGCAGCGAGACGAGGGTCTCACGGAGGAAGTACGAGAGTCGCGTGAGCACGCCGGATCAGTTCCCCACGCCGTACACACCACGGGCCTGGTCGCGGGCGAGGTGGCCGTGGGCGAGCTCGATGACGCGCCGGCGCATGCGGTCGACCATCTGCTGGTCGTGCGTGGCCATCACCACGGTGGTCCCGGTCCGATTGATCCGGTCGAGGAGCCGCATGATCCCGTCGGTCGTGTCCGGGTCGAGGTTCCCGGTGGGCTCGTCGGCGAGGAGGATGAGCGGACGGTTGACGAACGCCCGGGCGATCGACACCCGCTGCTGCTCACCGCCGGAGAGCTCGTTCGGGAACCGGTCGGCCTTCTCGTTGAGCCCGACGAGTTCGAGGATCTGGGGGACCTGGGATCGGATCGCCGCCCGGGGCCGCCCGATCACCTCGGCGGCGAACGCCACGTTCTCGTAGACCGTCTTCGAGGGCAGGAGCTTGAAGTCCTGGAAGATCGTCCCGATGTTCCGTCGGAGTTGCGGGACCTTCCAGTTGCTCAGGGACGCGATGTCGCGCCCGGCCACCACGATGCGACCGGAGCTCGCGACCTCGTCGCGCAGCAGCAGGCGCAGGAAGGTCGACTTCCCCGAGCCCGACGGGCCGACGAGGAAGACGAACTCACCCTTGCCGATCTCGAGCGAGACGTCGTCGAGCGCGACGACGTCGCCCTTGTAGACCTTGGAGACGTTCTCGAAGCGAATCATGGGAAGGAACGGTCACGGTACCAGCGCGCTCCGTGCGGTTCGCGGCACCCCCGGGCGATCCGCCCCTGACCTGCGGATACCGCGGGCGAGAGCTCCCGTTCCGGATCAGTCCCCGGCACCGCGCGGCGGGCTACCGGCGCGCCGCCACTGGAGGAAGGCCTCGATGAACGCTTCGATCTCGCCGTCGAGGACCGCGTTGACGTTGCCCGTCTCGTAGGCGGTGCGCAGGTCCTTGACCATCTGGTACGGCGCGAGCACGTAGGACCGGATCTGGCTGCCCCAGCCGACCTCCCGCTTCTCGCCGGAGATCGCGTCGAGCTCCCGGCGGCGCTCCTCCCGTTGCCGCTCGGCCAGGCGCGCCGCGAGGATCTGCATCGCTCGGGCCTTGTTCTGCAACTGGGACCGCTCGTTCTGGCAGGACACGACGATGCCGGTCGGCAGGTGGGTGATCCGCACCGCCGAGTCGGTGACGTTGACGTGCTGGCCGCCCGCACCCGACGACCGGTACGTGTCGATCCGGAGGTCGCCCTGATCGATCTCCGGCGCATCACCCTCCTCGATCGCCGGCACCACGTCGAGCGACGCGAACGCGGTCTGGCGACGGGCCTGGGAGTCGAAGGGCGAGATGCGCACGAGCCGGTGCACGCCACGCTCCCCCGTCAGCATCCCGTAGGCGTACCGGCCCCGCACGGTGAAGGTGGCCGAGGTGATGCCGGCCTCCTCGCCGAGGGACACGTCGTCGATCGCCACCGAGAACCCCTGCCGCTCGGCCCAGCGCGTGAACATGCGCAGCAGCATCTGGGCCCAGTCCTGGGCGTCGGTGCCTCCGGCACCGGACTGGATCGCACAGATCGCATCGAGTTCGTCGTGCTCGCCGGTGAACAGGGCCCGGAGCTCGAGCCGGTCGAGTTCGGTCCGGAGCCGCCCCGCACCGTCCTCGATCTCG
>JBEAXD010000306.1:0-7199 GCA_041159995.1 Actinomycetota bacterium
GAGCACGTCGTCCGCGGCGTCGAGGAAGACGACGCGGGTGATGGCACCCGAGGCCCGCAGTTCGGCCAGGGAGGCCGTGAGGTCGTCGACGAACAGCCCGGACCGGACGTCCACGACGAGGACGTACCGGGTCACGCGTTCTCCGCTCCGGGCGAGATCGGCGACCTTGCCGATGAGGGTGGGCGGCAGGTTGTCGATGACGAAGAATCCGAGATCCTCGAGTGCGTCGGCGGCGGTGGAGCGTCCGGCACCGGACATGCCCGTGAGCACGGTGACCTCGAGCGGCGGCGTTGCGTTCACGGCGTCAAGGATGGCAGGTCGGGCGCGTCGGTCGCCGCGCCACCCGGCAGCGGCTCGCCGTGCAGCGCGGCATGGAGGGACGCGCCCACGGCGGTCGGCAGCCAGCCGAGGCCCGTGAGCGTCTCGAGACTCTGCTCGCGCAGGCGCTTCACCGAGCCGAACTCCTTGAGCAGTCGCTTGCGTCGCGCCGGACCGAGCCCCGGGACGTCGTCGAGCACCGAGGTCACCATGCGCTTGTCCCGCCGTTGCCGGTGGAACGTGTTGGCGAACCGGTGGGCCTCGTCCCGGACCTGCTGCAGCAGGTAGAGCGCCTCGGAATCACGCGGGATCCGGACCGGCTCCTCCCGGCCGGGCAGGTACACCTCCTCGAACCGCTTCGCGAGGCCGACCACCGGGATCTCACCATCGAGGCCGAGGTCCTCGAGGACCCGCACCGCGACACCGAGCTGACCCCGGCCACCGTCGATGACGAGGAGTTGGGGCGGGTACGAGAACCTGCGACCGGCTTCGGGCCCCTCCTCCCGTTCCCGCAGGAGCGCGGTGAAACGCCGCATGAGCACCTCCTCCATCGACGCGAAGTCGTCCTGCCCGCGTCCATGCCGAACGGTGAACCTGCGGTACTGGTTGCGTCTCGGCTGGCCGTCCTCGAGCACGGTCATCGACGCGACGATCTCGGTGTCCTGCAGGTTCGCGATGTCGAAGCACTCGATCCGCAACGGTGCCTCGGGGAGATCCAGCAACTCCTGCAGCGCGGTGAGCGTGCGGGCCCGGGCGTTGTGGTCGCTGGCCCGCTTGAGTCGGTGCCGGCTCAACGCATCCTCGGCGTTCCGGGTCACCGTGGCCGCGAGATCCCGCTTCGCGCCGCGGCGGGGCACCCGGATGTCGACGCGACCGCCCCGAACCTCACCCAGGGCCGCGATCAGCACGTCGAGGTCGTCGGGTGCCACCGGGACGAGGATCTCGGGCGGTACGTCCTCCGGAGGAGCCGCGGCGTACAACTGCTGGAGCAGCCGCGCGACGAGCGCCGGCGTCTCGAGGTCCTCCACCTTGTCGACGATGAGCGCCTTGCGCCCGACGACCCGGCCTCGCCGGACGTGGAACACCTGCACCGAGGCCTCGATCGGATCCTCGACGAGCCCGATGAGATCGAGATCCTCCTCGCGGGGTCCGACCATGGTCTGACGTTCGAGGACGTGCTCGATGGAGGCGAGTTGATCCCGCAGGCGTGCCGCTCGTTCGAACTCGAGCGCATCGGAGGCGGCCTGCATCTCCGCGGTGAGTCCGGCGACCACCTCGTCGGTGTCGCCGTCGAGGAACCGGACGAGTGCAGCGACCAACGCGTCGTACTCCTCGCGGGACGACGCGGCGACGCAGGGCGCGACGCACTGGTCGATGTGAGCGTAGAGGCAGGGCCGACCGTCCCGAGCATGACGTTGGAACTTCGCCGGGGTGCAGGTCCGGATGGGGAAGGTGCGCAGGAGCGCGTCGAGCGTCTCGCGGATGGCCCAGGCGTGGGCGTACGGACCGAAGTACCGGACCCCCTTGCGCTTCGCCCCGCGCATGACCATCGCCCGTGGCCATTCCTCGTCGAGCGTGACCGCGAGGTACGGATAGGACTTGTCGTCCTTGAGATCGATGTTGAAGCGCGGGTGGTGCGCCTTGATGAGGTTGTGCTCGAGGAACAGCGCCTCGACCTCGTTGCGCACCTCGATCCACTCGACGCTCGTGGCCGTCTCCACCATCTGACGGGTGCGTTGGTGGAGGGTGTCCGGGCGGGCGAAGTACGACCCGACCCGACTCCGGAGACTCTTCGCCTTCCCGACGTAGATGACCCGTCCGTCACGGTCCTTGAACTGGTAGGAGCCCGGCGCGTCCGGGATCGACGAGGCGGGCGGGCGTTCGAGCACTCCATCATCCTCGCGGACGGTGGCCCGGCTCGTCCGACCCCGCAGCGCTCGGGAGGATGTCCGAGCCACCGCTACACTGGCGGGGCCGGCCTGGTACCCGGCCACATACACGAGATCCCGGGGCCGACAACCCCGCGGTGGGCGACCAGGCTGTCCCCGCCGGCCACCACCGGGATCCTGCGCCGAAGGGCCGAATCCATGCTGCGACTCCAGGCACCGCTGCCGGACCGCTACACCCGAGCGACCCCCGACGACCTCGCACGCTGGATCGGGGAGGCCCGAGCCATCCTCGGCGAACGTGTCGTGATCCTCGGGCACCACTACCAGCGCGATGAGGTGATCCGGTGGGCCGACGCCCGCGGCGACTCGTTCCGGCTCGCCCGGTACGCAGCGGACAGCGACGCGACCGACATCGTGTTCTGCGGGGTGCACTTCATGGCCGAATCCGCGGACGTGCTCACCGGCGACCACCAACGGGTCATCCTGCCGGATCTCAATGCGGGCTGCTCGATGGCCGACATGGCCGATCTCGAGCAGGTCGAGGAGGCGTGGGAGGCACTCGCACGCATCGTGGACATCCAGCGTGTCGTCCCGATCACCTACATGAACTCCTCGGCCGCCATCAAGGCGTTCGTGGGACGGCACGGCGGAGCCGTCTGCACATCCTCGAATGCGCGGGCCGTGCTCGAGTGGGCCCTCGACCGGGGCGACCGCGTGCTGTTCCTCCCGGACCAGCACCTCGGTCGCAACACCGGTTTCGACATGGGGTTCACCGAGGACCGGATGCTCCTGTGGGATCCGCGTCGGGAGCAGGGCGGACTCAGCGATGCCGAGATACGCGGTGCGGTACTGCTGCTCTGGCGCGGGTGGTGCTCGGTGCACCAACGGTTCACCCCCGACCACGTCGCCGCATTCCGTGAGCAGTACCCCGGCGGCGAGGTGATCGTGCACCCGGAGTGCGCGCACGAGGTCGTGGCGCTCGCCGATCGCACCGGCTCGACCGAACGGATCCTCGAGTGGGTCGGGGCGGCGCCCGCCGGTTCGACCTTCGGGATCGGGACCGAGATCCACATGGTGCAGCGACTCGCCGCGGAACACCCGGATCGCACCGTCGTGTCTCTCGATCCACTGGTGTGCCCGTGCTCGACGATGTTCCGGATCGACGCCCCGCACCTCGCCTGGTGCCTCGAACGACTCGTGGCCGACGAACCGGTCAACGAGATACGGGTCGATCCCGACACCGCCGAGTGGGCGAGGGTCGCGCTCCAACGCATGCTCGACATCACCTGATCCGCACCGTCGGTGCGGCCCGCGGTCAGGTCCGGATCGCGCGCAGGACCAGCAGCCTCGGGAACTCCGCGGCATCAGCGTACCCGGGGGCCCGCTCGAGGAACCCGGGCGGCGGGGGCGGTTCGAGCATCCGATCGATGAGGAGACCGTGGTCGGACATCGCGTTCACGTAGCGGCTCAGCGGCCGGTGGACGAACGGCAGGACCACGCCCGGCTCCATCTCCTCGTCCACGACGCTGTCGGTGAGGTAGGCGCCCACTCGCCAGTACTGCTCCTCGAGGATGTGATCGTCGACCCACCCGCTGCCCGGGGCCTGGAGCAACGGATGGTTCAGGAGGAAGAGGAACCGGCCACCCGGGCGGAGTACCCGCGCCACCTCGGCGATGGCGTCGTCCGGTTCCTCGAGGTGCTCGAACACGAGGCACGCGACCACCGCGTCGAAGGCCCCTGCGGCGAACGGCAGTCGGATCGCATCACCCCGGAGGTAGACGGGTCCGCCGGCACGAGCGGTTGCGAGGTCCACCTGCGCCGCGATCGGGTCGAGTCCGACCACGACCGCACCCGTCGCCGCGACGCGTCGCGACAACTGGCCCTCGCCGCACCCGACGTCGAGGATCCGGCCGGAACCCCGCAGGTGCTCCGCGACGATCGGCAGGATCTGCTCCTCGTACTCGGGATCCGCGCCGTCGGTGAACCCGTCCTGCCACCAGCCCGCGTGCTCGGACCACGCGGCGTACCGCTCGTTCGTCACCGACGGTCACCGACGAGCAGCCGCTCCAGGAACCGGCCGGTCCAGGACCCGGCGATCCGCACCACATCCTCCGGCGTGCCCTCGGCCACGATGCGGCCACCTCCGTCACCACCCTCGGGTCCGAGGTCGACGATCCAGTCGGCGCACTTGATGACGTCGAGATTGTGCTCGATCACGAGCACCGTGTTACCGGCATCCACCAGTCGCTGGAGCACACCGAGCAGCCGGCGCACATCCTCGAAGTGGAGGCCGGTCGTCGGCTCGTCGAGGATGTAGATCGTTCGGCCGGTCGAGCGCTTCCCGAGTTCGGTCGAGAGCTTCACCCGTTGCGCCTCACCACCCGAGAGCGTCGGCGCGGGCTGTCCGAGTCGCACGTAGCCGAGGCCCACGTCCACGAGGGTCTGCAGCTGGCGGGCGATCGTCGGCTGGTTCTGGAAGAACTCGAGTGCGTCCTCGGTCGGCAGGTCGAGCACCTCGGCGATGCTCTTCCCCTTGAAGGTGACCTCGAGGGTGTCGCGGTTGTAGCGGTCGCCCTTGCACACCTCGCACGGGACGTAGACGTCCGGCAGGAAGTGCATCTCGATCTTGATCGTTCCGTCCCCCGCACACGCCTCGCAGCGTCCGCCCTTGACGTTGAACGAGAACCGACCCTGTGCGTACCCCCGGACCTTGGCCTCCGGGGTGCCCGCGAACAGCGCTCGGATCTTGTCGAACACCCCGGTGTAGGTCGCGGGGTTCGATCGGGGGGTACGTCCGATGGGCGACTGATCGATCGTGATGACCTTGTCGAGGTGCTCGATCCCGCGCACGGTCTTGTGCTTCCCCGGCACGGTGCGCGACCGGTACACCCGCTGCATGAGCGCCTGGTTGAGGATGTCGTTGACGAGGGTGCTCTTGCCGCTCCCGCTCACCCCGGTCACCGCGACGAAGCAACCGAGCGGGAACCGCACGTCGATGCCCTGGAGGTTGTGCTCCCGTGCTCCGATGACCTCGAGCCAGTTGCCCGAGGGCTGACGGCGGGTCGCCGGGACGTCGATCGAGCGGGCTCCGGAGAGGTACTGCCCGGTGATGGAACGCGACTCCCCCAGGACGTCCGCGAGCGTGCCCGACACCACGACCTCGCCACCGTGCTCGCCGGCGCCCGGCCCGATGTCCACGATGTGGTCGGCGACCCGGATGGTGTCCTCGTCGTGCTCCACCACGAGCACGGTGTTGCCGAGGTCACGCAGGCGGACCATCGTGTCGATCAGGCGCTGGTTGTCGCGCTGGTGCAGGCCGATCGACGGTTCGTCGAGCACGTACAGCACCCCGACGAGTCCGCTGCCGATCTGCGAGGCCAGCCGGATGCGTTGCGCCTCGCCTCCTGCGAGCGAACCGGCCGACCGGTTGAGACTCAGGTAGTCGAGGCCGACGTCGAGCAGGAACTGCAGGCGATCGTTGACCTCCTTGAGCACCCGTTCGGCGATCATGCGATCACGAGCGCTGAACTCGATGCCGGCGAAGAACGACGCGACGTCTCGGATGCTGAGGTCCCCGACCTCGGAGATGCTGCGGCCGTCGACCGTGACCGCCAGCGAGGAGGGCTTGAGCCGGGCGCCGCGGCAGGCCGGACACGGCACCTCGCGCATGTAGCCCTCGATCTGCTCGCGCAACCGATCGCTGTCGGCGTCGGTATGACGACGCTCGAGCCACGGGATCACACCCTCGTAGCGCGATCGGTACTCCCGCCGGCGACCGTACCGGTTCTTGTACTTGACCGTGACCTGCCCCTTGCCCGCGCCGTAGAGGATCACCTTCCGGTCCGCAGCGCGCAGGCTCCTCCAGGGCGTCTCGGTCGAGAATCCGTGCTCCTCGCCGACCGCGGTGAGCAGTCGGGTGAAGAACTCGCCCCGGAAACCGGACCACGGAGCGATCGCGCCCTCGGCGATCGACAGATCCTCGTCACGGATCACGAGTTCCGGATCGACCTCGTACCGGGTGCCGAGCCCGTCGCACCGTTCACAGGCTCCGTACGGCGAGTTGAAGGAGAAGTTGCGGGGTGCGAGTTCGTCGAATGACAAGCCGCACTGGTTGCACGCGAGATGCTCCGAGAACGTGAGGGCCTCGGGCGCCTCCGCCCCGTCCTTCGGCACCACCTCGATCTCCGCGATGCCTTCGGCCAACCGCAGCGCCGTCTCGAGCGAATCGGTGAGTCGCCGTTCGATACCGTCCCGGCGGACCAATCGATCCACCACCACCTCGATCGTGTGCTGTTCGTACCGGGCGAGCCGCTCGGTGGAACGATCAGCGAGTTCGACGGTCTCACCGTCGATGCGGGCCCGGGTGAATCCCTGCTGCGCGAGATCCGTGAGCAACCCCTCGTACTCGCCCTTGCGGCCGCGCACGACCGGGGCGAGGACCTGGAACCGGGTCCCCTCGGGGAGTTCGAGGATCCGATCGACGATCTGCTGCGGAGTCTGCCGGGTGATGACGCAACCGCAGTCCGGACAGTGCGGCACTCCCACCCGGGCGAACAGGAGCCGGAGGTAGTCGTAGATCTCGGTGATCGTTCCCACCGTCGAACGCGGGTTGCGGGAGGCGGATTTCTGGTCGATCGAGATCGCCGGCGAGAGGCCCTCGATGAAATCGACGTCCGGCTTGTCCATCTGGCCCAGGAACTGTCGGGCGTACGAGGACAGCGACTCCACGTATCGGCGCTGCCCCTCCGCGTAGATCGTGTCGAACGCGAGCGAGGACTTCCCGGACCCGGACAGACCGGTGATGACGACGAGGCGGTCGCGGGGCAGGTCGAGGTCGATCCCCCGGAGGTTGTGCTCCCGGGCGCCGCGGACGCTGATCCGATCGGGCTCGCCGCGGGGAGCGCTGGGCGGCTGGATCGCCGGGACCGACGCGGCGGCCCGCCGCGCCCGGGCCGCCTTGGTGGGTTGGGAGTCGCGGGGGGTGCGGGTGGA
>JBEAXD010000307.1:0-2963 GCA_041159995.1 Actinomycetota bacterium
GGGTGAAGCCCGGGACCGCCACGAGACGCACGGGGGCATCCTCGCATGAGCCACGACGCGACCGACGCAACGACGGCGTTCGCGCGCACCCTCGTCGACGAGTGGGTGCGGGGCGGGGTCACCGATGCCGTGATCGCGCCCGGTTCCCGGTCGGCGCCCCTGGCCCTCGCGCTGGCCGGTGACGACCGTGTCCGCGTGCACGTGCACCTCGACGAGCGGTCGGCCGCGTTCGTCGCCCTGGGCCTCGGTCGGTCGACCGGTCGACCGGCGGTCGTCCTGTGCACCTCGGGGTCGGCGGCGGCCAACTTCCATCCCGCCGTCACCGAGGCGTACCACGGCGGCGTGCCGCTCATCGTGGCCACCGCGGATCGTCCCCCGGAGGTCCGGGGGACCGGTGCGGCCCAGACGATCGATCAGGTCGGCCTCTACGGCACCGCGACGCGGTGGTCGATCGATGTGGCCCCGCCCGAGGACGAGCCCGGTGCGGGGGACGCGTGGCGCGACCTGGCGGCGACGAGCGTGCGGCGCGCCCGCGGTCCTGCTGCGGGTCCGGTGCACCTCAACCTGTGCTTCCGCGAACCGCTCGTCCCGTCCGGCGCACCGCTCGTCGATGCACCCGGCCGGCCCGACGGCGGTCCGTGGGTCGACCCGTCCGAGCCGGCGCCGGGTCTGGGGGGCGTGGCGGTGGACGTGCTCGCGGCCGCGTGCCGTGCCCACCCGCGCGGCCTGATCGTGGCCGGCTGGGGGAGCGAGGTGACGCCCTCGACCCTCGAAGCGCTGGCGGTGACGACCGGCTGGCCCGTCCTCGCCGATCCGATCTCGAACCTCCGCCGACCGCCGTACGGGATCACGACCTACGACGCGCTGCTGCGTGATCCCGGCTTCGCGGCGGCGATGCGCCCCGAGTTCGTGCTGCGGCTCGGCGCGCTGCCGAGCGGGAAGGTGCTCGGGCAGTGGTTGGTCGACGTCCCCGAGATCCTCGCCCTCGACCCGGCGGCCCGGTGGATCGATCCGGCCCGCACGAACACCGAGGTCCTCGTGGTCCCGGCCGAGGCGACGGTGCGCTCCCTCGTCGAGCACCTCGTCGACGCCACGCCGGATGCCGAGTGGGGCACGGCGTGGCGGGATGCCGACCTGCGGGCCCGGGTCGCGCTCGACGCGTACCTCGACGGCCTCGACGTGCTCACCGATCCGCGCGTCGCCCGGGACACGGTCGCCGCGGTGCCTCCGGGTGGCACGCTCATCGTCGCGTCGAGCATGCCGGTGCGCGACGTCGAGACCTTCGCCGCCGCTCGTGACGACATCGAGTTCGCCGCCAACCGGGGCACGAACGGCATCGACGGGTTCACGTCCACCGCGGTGGGGTTCGCGCTCGGATCGGCGACCCCGACCGTGGCGCTCGTCGGGGACCTCTGCTTCCTCCACGACGCCAACGGACTGCTGGGTGCCGTCGACCGGGGCATCGACCTGACGATCGTCGTGGTCGACAACCGCGGCGGTGCGATCTTCTCGTTCCTGCCCCAGGCCGATCTCCCCGAGCACTTCGAGACGCTGTTCGGCACGCCCCAGCCGGTCGACCCGGGAGCGCTCGCGGCGCTGCACGGTGTGACCGTCCTCGAGGTCGTCGCCCCCGACGCGATCGGTACTGCGGTGCACACCGCGGCGCGGGCCGGCGGTGTGCAGGTGGTGCTCGTCCGCACCGAGCGGCACGCGAACGTCGCCGTGCATCGAGGGGCGTTCGCCGCGGTGTCGGCCGCGCTGGACTCGTGATCGCGCCGGGTTGACGGTCCGATGTATCGGCAGTCAGACTGCCGGAACTCGCCGACCCGGGAGCACGACGTGACGATCGACCCGACCGTGGATGCCACGCCCGACATCGAGGCGAGCATCCCCTCCGACGAGCGCGCGGTCGCGTCCCGCTTCATGGGCGGGCTCCAGGTCCGGATCGTCGTCGAGTTCCTCCTGGCCGCGGCGGCCTGGATCACCGTGCTCGTGCTCGGCGTGACCGGGTCGATCCCCCTGTGGCTGGGCCTCATCCTGAACTCGGTGGTCGCGTCGACCTTCTACATGCCGATGCACGAGGCCGCGCACGGCAACATCTCGGGCCGGCCGAAGGGTCAGCGTCGCCTCGACGACGTCATCGGGATGGCCTGCTCGATCCCGGTCGGCTTCTCGTACACCGCGCACCGGTCCTCACACCTGCGGCACCACGCGTTCACGAACGACCCCGACCGCGATCCGGACCGCTTCACCGGCGGTCCGCTGCTGCTCGTCCCGGGCAAGTGGCTCATCCAGGTGACGCTGCTCACGTTCCTCCCGGTGTTCGCGTTCGTGCCGCCGGCCCGCCGACTCCTCCCCGCGGCCATCAAGCGTTCGCTCGCGGCGGACGCCGGGAACCGTCGCATGGGGTTGGTGCAGCTGCGGTTCTGGTTCCTCACCACCGCGGTGCTCGTGGTCGCGTTCCTCACCGGGTACGGCTGGCCCGCGCTGCTGCTCTGGTACCTGCCCGCCCGGATCCAGGGACTGTGGCTCATCCTCGTGTTCGCGTGGTTCCCGCACCACCCCGCCCGCGAGGTCGGCCGGTACGTCGACACGCGCGTCGCGGTGTTCCCGGGATCGGGCCTGCTCATCCGCGGCCACGACCACCACGCGATGCACCACATGTTCCCGCGGGTGCCGCACTACCGCCTGCGCGCGCTCTGGCACGAGGTGGCGCCGGAGATGGTCGCCAAGGGTGTGCGCGCCGAGGGGCGGGCCGAGGGCGCGACGGGGCCGATCGCCTGGTGAGGCGGCGGCGTCAGTCGGCGCCGAGGGCCCGGAGGATCGGCCCGAACTTCCGCTCCGCCTCGGCCCACTCGGCCCCGGGGTCGCTGCCGGCCACGATGCCGCACCCCGCGAAGCACCGGGCCTCGGCGCCGTCGAGCACCGCACCGCGCAGGGCGATCGCGAACTCGCCGTCGCCG
>JBEAXD010000312.1:0-5170 GCA_041159995.1 Actinomycetota bacterium
AGTGCGTGTCGGCCCGGGCGATACGGTGCATCCATGGTCGAAGAGCTCCTCATCGCCGGTGTCCGCCGGCCCGCCGCACGGGGTCGCACCTTCGAGGTGCTCGAACCCGCGACGGGCGCACCGTTGGCCGAGGTCGCCGAGGCCGGCGCCGACGACGTCGACGCCGCGCTGGACGCCGCGACCCGGGCCTTCGCCGGCGCATGGCCGCGCACGCCGCCCACCGAACGCGGCCGTGTGCTCGCTCGGGTCGCCGCCGGCATCCGGGCTCGGGCCGAGGAGTTCGCGGTCATCGAGGCACGCAACGCCGGCAAGCCGATCGGCGACGCCCGGTGGGAGGTCGAGGCGGCGGCGGGGACGTTCGAGTACTTCGCCGGTGCGGCGAACAAGCACCTGGGCGAGGTCATCCCGGTGTCCGAACCGGGCCTCGACGTCGTGCTGCGGGAGCCGGTGGGCGTGTGTGCGCTCATCGTGCCGTGGAACTTCCCCCTGCTCATCACCTCGTGGAAGACGGCGCCGGCCCTCGCCGCGGGGAACCCGATCGTGATCAAGCCGGCCTCCCTCACCCCGCTCACCGCGCTGCTCCTCGGCGAGGTGCTCGTCGACGCGGGGGTCCCCGCCGATGCGGTGTCGGTGCTCCCGGGGCCGGGGCGCGCGATCGGCGACGGCCTCACCGGGGATCCGCGGGTGCAGAAGATCTCGTTCACCGGGGAGACCTCCACCGGTGCCCACATCCTGCGCACCTCGAGCGACAACATCGCCCGCGTCTCCCTCGAGCTCGGCGGGAAGAGCGCGAGCGTGGTGTTCGCCGACGCGGACTGGGAACGGGCAGCCGACGAGACCGTGATGGCGGTCTTCGGCAACACCGGCCAGGACTGCTGTGCCCGGAGTCGCATCCTCGTGGAGGCGTCGATTCACGACGACTTCGTCCGACGGTTCGCCGACGCGACCGCGGCCCGGACCGTCGGCGCACCGCTCGAGGAGGCCACCGAACTCGGTCCGATGATCTCGGCCCGTCAGCGGGAGATCGCCCGGGAGTACATCGGACTCGGACTCGAGGCCGGCGCGGAACTCGTCACCGGCGGCGAGGTGCCCACCCACTGCGACCCGAACGGCTTCTACCTCTCCCCCGCGGTGCTCGCCGGCGTGGACAACGCCATGCGCGTGGCCCGGGAGGAGATCTTCGGACCGGTGGCGAGCATCATCCCGTTCCAGGACGAGGCCGAGGCGATCCGGATCGCGAACGACACGCCCTACGGACTCTCGGGTTCGCTCTGGACGCGTGACCTCGGCCGCGGCATCCGCGTCGCCCGGGCGCTGCGCACCGGCGTCCTCAGCGTGAACTCGAACCGGAGCGTGCGCACGGAGACGCCGTTCGGTGGGTACAAGCACAGCGGCCTGGGCCGCGAGCTCGGCCCTCACGCCATGGATCACTACACCGAGATCAAGAACGTCTTCTTCTCCTCGGAGTGATCCGGACCCGGCGCGCCTGACCTCGGCGGCGGGATACCCGAGGGTCGGGTCAGTCGCGGAACGTGGCGCCGAGGTCCGTGAGGAACGGCACGACATCGTCGGGGCCGGCGAGGAACCGTCCGAGCGCCACCGAGACCGTCGTGACCCCGAGTGCGCCGAGTTCGTCGGCGCGGACCCGGGTGGCGGCGAGATCCACCCGCCCGTCGGCATCGAGGGCGACCGGGAGCCCGGCGCGGATCCCGACGGTCGACCGATCGCGGCCCACCTCGTCGCACGCCGTCCGCAGATTCGCGATGCCCTCGATGAGCACCTCGTCGGGCGGGACGCCGACCGGCAGCCAGCCGTCGCCGACCGCGACGATCCGGCGTGCCGTGCGCAACGACTGATCGCCCCCGAACCAGATCGGCAGACGCGCCTGCACGGGACGCGGTTCGCACCACAGGTCAGTGAACGACACGGTGTCCGAGGCGAACGAGACCGGGGGCGCCTGCTCCCACAGGGCCCGGCACGCCCGGACCTGATCGTCGAGGCGCGCCGTACGTCCGACGAACGGCGCGCCGGGCTCGGTGAACTCCTCGCGCTGCCATCCACTCCCGATGCCGAGGTCGACCCGGCCGTGCGAGAGCACGTCGAGCGTGGCGATCGACTTCGCGAGCAGCAGCGCGCCGCGGAGCGGTCCGACGAGCACACCGGTGCCGAGGCGCACCCGCTCGGTGACGGCGGCGATCGCGGCGAGGGTCGCGAGGGGCTCGAGCCACGGCTCCTCAGGAGGGTACGGGAAGGTCGGCGCGAACGGGTACCGGTCGGTCCGGGTGCCGATCGCGAGGTGGTCCGGCAGCACGATCTGGTGCACACCGGCGGCATCGGCCGCACGAGCCGCATCCACCACGGCGGCGAGGTCAGCACCGAAGAGCCGCGACAGGCCGGAGATCGTCACCGAGACCCGCACCACACGCCCCCCTCGTCGTCCGTCGCCTTCGTCGCCGTCGTCGCCCGTGTCGGGACCGGTCGCCTAGCGTGCGCCTGCGGATCCTAGGAGGGACGACACGTGACCGGGACAGGCGGCCGGCTCGACGGCAAGGTGGCGCTCATCACGGGCGCCGGGAACGGGATGGGCCGCGCGGCCGGACTGCTCTTCGCCCGTGAGGGCGCACGGGTGGTCGCCGCCGACTGGAACCTGGAGGGCGCACAGGCGACCGTCGCTGCGATCGAGGCAGCCGGCGGCGAGGGACTCGCCGTGAAGGTCGACGTCGCCGACGAGGCCCAGGTCGAGGTGATGATCGCCGCGACCGACGCGCGCTTCGGCGCCCTCCACGTGCTCTACAACAACGCGGGCATCTTCCCCGCCGACGACGGTGGGCCGACCGAGACTCCGGTCGCCACGTGGGACCGGGTCATGGAGGTCAACCTCAAGGGCGTCTGGCTCGGGTGCCGTCACGGCATCCCGCTCATGCTCCGCTCGGGCGGCGGGTCGATCGTCAACGTCGCCTCGTTCGTCGCCCTCATGGGCGCGGCCACCTCGCAGATCGCCTACACCGCGTCCAAGGGCGGTGTGCTCTCGATGACCCGGGAGATCGCGGTCGAGTACGCCCGGCAGGGCATCCGCGCGAACTCGCTCTGCCCCGGCCCGATCGACACCCCGCTGCTCGCCGAACTGCTCTCGGACCCCGAGCGGCGCGCCCGTCGCCTCGTGCACATCCCGATGGGCCGGCTCGGGCAGGCCGAGGAACTCGCGAAGGCTGCGCTGTTCCTCGCGAGCGACGAGTCCTCGTTCATGACCGGTTCGCAACTGGTGGTCGACGGCGGCATCACCGCCGCGTACGTCACGCCCGAGTGATCCACCCCGCACCAGTGACCGACGATCAGGAGACCCGATGACCAAGGGCATGCTCACCCCCGACGAGATCCGCGCCGCGGTCGCCGACGGTTCGATCGACACCGTCCTCGTCGTGTTCCCGGACCTGCAGGGCCGCCTCATGGGCAAGCGGGTGGTCGGCGACTACTTCGTCGAGGAGGTCCTGCGCCCGGACGGCGCGCTCGAGGCGTGCAACTACCTGCTCGCCCTCGACGTCGACATGACCCCACTCCCCGGGTACCACTACGCGAACTGGGAGCAGGGCTACGGCGACTTCCGGATGCTCCCGGACCTCACCACCCTGCGGCGCATCCCGTGGATCGAGCGCACCGCCCTCGTGATGTGCGACCTCGTCGACGAGGAGACCGGCGAACCGGTCGAGGTGTCGCCGCGCCAGATCCTCAAGCGCCAGGTCGAGCGCGCCGCCGCGAAGGGCTACCTCGTCAACATCGGCGCCGAGTTGGAGTTCTTCCTGTTCCTCGACTCGTACGAGGAGGCCGCGGACAAGGGCTACGCGAACCTGTTCCCGCACTCGAACGTCATCGAGGACTACCACATCCTCCAGACGACCCGCGACGAGTACCTCATCCGCGAGATCCGCAACTCGATGAACGACGCGGGCATCGTCGTCGAGTTCTCGAAGGGCGAGGCCGGCAAAGGCCAGCACGAGATCAACCTGCGGTACACCGACGCGCTGACGATGGCCGACCGCCACGCCATCTACAAGAACGGCGCGAAGGAGATCGCGGCGCTCGCCGGCCGGTCGATCACCTTCATGGCGAAGTACTCCATGGACGAGGTCGGTTCCTCCTGCCACCTGCACTCGAGCGTATGGAGCGCGGACGGTTCACAGTCCCTCATGTGGGACGGCGAGGCACCGGACCACATGAGCGACACCATGCGGGGCTGGCTCGGCGGCATCATCGCCACCGGCGCGGAGTTCGCATGGCTCTTCGCCCCGTACGTGAACTCCTACAAGCGGTACCAGCCGGAGTCGTGGGCGCCGACCGCGCTCGCCTGGGGTCGCGACAACCGAACCTGCGGGTACCGACTCGTCGGCCACGGTTCGGCGTTCCGGATGGAGTCCCGCGTGCCGGGCGCCGACGTGAACCCGTACCTCGCGTACGCCGCGACCATCGCCGCCGGTCTCCACGGCATCGAGCACGGCATCGACCCCGGCGCGGCGTTCTCGGGCAACGCGTACGCCGACGGGTCCCTCGCCCGCGTCCCGCACACGCTCGTCGATGCGATCACCGCGCTCGAGGGCAGCGAGGCTGCCCGCGCCGCCTTCGGCGACGAGGTGCACCACCACCTGGTCAACACCGCCCGCCAGGAGTGGAACTCGTTCAACCGCGTCGTCACCGACTGGGAGCGGCGTCGCAACTTCGAGCAGATCTGATGGGCGAGCCGACCACCGACCGTCCGCTCATCGCGGTCCCGGCGTACCCGGTCCGCAAGGGTCGGGTCGAGGGTTGGGTCTACCCCGCTGCGGCGGTCCCCACCGCCTACCTCGAGGCCGTCGTGCGCGCCGGCGGTGAGCCCGCGATCCTGTTCCCCCGCCCGGTCGACGACCCGACCGCCGATGCGGTGCTCGCCGGCTGCGCCGGACTCCTGCTCCTCGGCGGTGGCGACGTCGATCCCGCGCACTACGGCGAGGAGGCCCACCCGCGCACCTACGGCGTGTCGGCCGTGCGCGACGAGTTCGAACTCGCACTCCTCGCCGCGGCCCGCCGCTCGCGCATCCCGGTGTTCGGCATCTGCCGCGGCGCCCAGTTGCTCGCCGTCGCCTCCGGCACCACGCTCGACCAGCACATCTCCGACCGAGGAGATCTCGACGCGCACGGG
>JBEAXD010000315.1:0-5356 GCA_041159995.1 Actinomycetota bacterium
CCCACCCCACGCCCCCGGCCAGGACGAGGCGGGCGGTGATGTCCGAGGCCACGAGACGGCCCTGCGGGGTGAGCACGACCCGGTCGCCGGCACGCAGGACCAGACCGCCGGCGAGGAGATCGTCCACCGTCGGTCCGGCGACGGGATCGACGCGTGCGCCGGCCCTGGTCCGCAGGGCGAGACCGAACGCCTCCTCGGCCGCCGCCGGGGGCGCGAGCACCTCGTCGCCGGCGGCCGGATCGAGGTCGGCCGCGATGCGTTCCAGGTACCGCTCGGGGGTGCGCACGTTCCACCAGCGGCGCCCCGCACGGAACCCGTGGGCCGCACATCCGGCCGCGCCCCACTCCCCACCGAGCCAGTACCCGAGGTTGTGGCGACACTCCTCATCCGGGCGGGACCAGTTCGAGATCTCGTACCACGAGTACCCGGCCGCCGTCAGCACGTCATCGGCGAGGAGGTACGCGTCCGCCTGGGCGTCCCCGTCGACGTCCGGGTCGCGCCCGCTCGCCACCCGCTGACCCAACGGGGTGCCCGGCTCGACCGTGAGCGCGTACACGCTCAGGTGCTCCGGTTCGAGCGCGAGCGCCGCGTCGAGGGTCCGGCGCCAGTCGTCGAGCGTCTCGCCCGGTGTGCCGAGGATGAGATCGAGGTTGATGCGCATGAACCCGGCATCGCGGGCGAGCACGACCGCGCGCTCGACGTTCGCCGGATCGTGGGTGCGACCGAGCGTGCGCAGCACGTGGGCCGACATCGACTGCACGCCGAAGGACAACCGGTCGACACCCGCGTCGCGGTACGCGGCGAGGCGCGCCGCGTCGACCGCGTCCGGGTTGCACTCGACCGTGACCTCGGCCCCCGACCGTCGTTCGATCGCGTCGAGGATCCGTGCCACCTGGGCACCGTCGAGGAGCGAGGGGGTGCCGCCGCCGAGGAACACGGAGCTCGCCGCGGGCGCGCCCCGGCGTCCCTGCCGTTCGAGGTCCGTCACCACCGCGTCGACGTAGGCGTCGACGAGGTGTCCCCGATCGGCCCAGGTGGCGAAGTCGCAGTAGTCGCAGCGGACCGCACAGAAGGGCACGTGTACGTAGACGCCGTACGTACCCGGTGCGATCGTCGACGTCAGGCCCACCCGGTCATCCTCGCCCACCACGGGCCACGTCGACCGGACGGGTCGCCGTCCGGAGCCCCGGGGCCGGCCTCAGAACGTGCCGACGACCACCGGGGCCTGCGAGGAGGACACGACGCCGGGCCGGACCTCGTCGGTGATGGCGAAGCCGAAGGCGGATCCGCTGAACCGGAACGGCACCGTGGACGGCGAGTTCCCGAGCACGCCAGCCGAGATCGCCGTCGGGTCGCCCTCGTCGCCGACGAGTGCCCAGAGCTGGTAGGTCCGATCCGCGGGCAACCGTTCCAGGTTCGAGTCGGTGACGAACCCCGAACCGTCGGGGAGCAGCACGACGCGAGCGCTGCGACCACCGATCTGCGAACGCATCTCGGTGGTCCGGACACCCGGCGTGCGGGCCGCGAGCGCCGCCGCGCTCTCGATCGCGTTGCGGTCGAGGGCCGAGGTGAGTTCCGCGACCTGACGGCCCTGTCGGTCGATCTCGAGCCCGAGCAACGCCACGAGGACGAGCGCGGCCGCCGCCAGACCGGTCATCACCCGCATGGCGATCGAGCGCCGGGGGCGGGTCGTGTCGATCGCCACGACCGGCGCCACCGCCGACTCGTCGTCGGCCGGGGCCACCGGGTCGACCCCACGGGGCCGGGACGGGATCTCCGGCATGCGCAGCGGAGGCGGATCGCCGGTCGGGTCGGTGGCGGGGAGCACGAGACGCGGCGGTTCGTCCTCGAGGGAGGCCACGATCGAGTGCCACAGACCCGACGGCGCGTCCGCCCCGGCGAAGGCCAGCATCGACGCGGTCTCCCGGTACTGAGCGACCTCGTCTCGGGCTTCGGGGTGGGCCTCGAGGTACCGCTCGATCTGCTCCGCCTCCTCGGCGTCGACCGCATCGAGCGCGAAGGCGCCGAGGAGCTCCTCGATCTCGGCCGGAGTGCGTTCACGCGCCACTGCCGACCACCCCCGTCTCCACGAGCGCCGAGCGCAGGCGGGTGAGGCCCGAACGGATGCGACTCTTGATGGTCCCCTCGGGCTGGCCGAGCATCGCCGCCACCTCGCGGTACGTGTGCCCGCCGAAGTACGCGAGTTCGATCGCCTCGCGCTCGCCGTCGGCGAGGGTCGCCAACGCGTTCCGGATCTGGTCCCCGACCGCCATGTCGATGACCTCTCGCTCGAGGTCGTAGCCGGACTCGGCGTTCAACCTCGCCTCCCGCTCCTCGCGCCGACGTCGGGAGCTCTCCGAGCGGATGAGGTCGACCGAGCGACCGTGGGTCTGGGCGAGCAGGTACGACCGCAGCGTGCCGCGGTCCGGGTCGAACTTGTCGGGGTCGTTCCAGAGCCGGAGGAAGACCTCCTGGACGACCTCCTCGGCCATGGACCGATCGCCGACGAGGCGCTGAGCGAGCCCGAACGCGGCTCCGCCGTGGCGTCGGTAGGCCTCGGCCAGGGCCTCCTGGCTGTACCGGCCGATCGCCACGACGAGCTTGGCGTCGCTGGCTTCACGGAGATCTTCGATGCGCATCAGTGTGGCCTACGGGGCGGAGTGGCACTCCGGATCACCGACGCCGGCGGACGGCCATTCCGTGCGGGCCGGTCCCGCGGGGCCGGATCGCCCGCACCTGGCCTAGGTTCTCGCCATGGCCGCGCCCCTCCCCGAGTCGCCCGACGCGGCCGCGGCGCGCCGCGACGTGCGCGCCCTGCTCGACGAGGTCGCCCCCGGGGGCGCCTTCCCCCCGGACTGGAACCGCCGCATGGCGGCCGCCGGGTACGTGGCTCCGCACTGGCCGGCCCCGTGGGGCCGCGGCGCCGGCCCCGCAGCCCAGCTCGCGATCGATGAGGAGCTGCGGGCCGCCCGGGCGCCGCGGCCGATGAACCCGATCGGGATCGGCTGGGCCGGTCCGACCCTGCTCGTCGCCGGGACGCCCGAGCAGCACGATCGCTGGTTGCCCGGCCTCCTCGACGGTTCCGAACTGTGGTGCCAGCTGTTCAGCGAACCGGGCTCCGGATCCGACCTCGCGTCGCTGCGCACGACGGCGGTGCGGGACGGCGACGAGTTCGTCGTCAACGGCCAGAAGGTCTGGACGACCATCGGGCACTTCGCCCGCTGGGGCATCCTCCTCGCCCGCACCGACCCCGACGCCGATGTGCACCGCGGCATCACCTACTTCGTGCTCGACATGGCCTCGCCCGGCGTCGAGGTGCGGCCCCTCGTGCAGATGACCGGCACCCACGAGTTCAACGAGGTGTTCCTCACCGACGTGCGCGTGCCGGTGGCCAACGTCGTCGGCGAGATCCACGACGGGTGGCGACTCGCGAAGGTCACGCTCGGCAACGAACGGGTGTCGCTCTCCGGCGAGGGCGCACTCTGGGGCCGCGGGCCGACCGCCGGTGACCTCGTGCGCATCGTGCGGGGTCGCGGCGGCATCGCCGACCCGGTGCTGCGCCAGCGCATCGCGCGCGTCCACATCGAGGGCGAGGTGCTGCGCTACATCCGCATGCGCAGCGTCGCCGCGGTGCTGCGCGGACTCGAGCCGGGACCCGAGGCCAGCGTGCGCAAGGCCCTCGCCGACGAGCACGGTCAGCACGTGATGCACCTGGCGCTCGAACTCGCGGGCACCGACGGTCTCCTCGCCGACCACGGGCCGCTCGGCGATCCGGATCCGATGTGGGCCTACGGGTTCCTCTACTCCCCCGCGCTCACCATCGGCGGCGGGACGAGCGAGGTGCAGCGTTCCATCCTCGGCGAGCGGGTGCTCGGCCTGCCCCGCGACGCCTGAGGCGCGCCCGGTCGGTCAGTCGTCGAGGCGGAGGGCTGCGACGAAGGCCTCCTGGGGGACCTCGACCCGACCGATCTGCTTCATGCGCTTCTTGCCCTCCTTCTGCTTCTCGAGCAGCTTGCGCTTCCGGCTGATGTCACCGCCGTAGCACTTCGCGAGGACGTCCTTGCGCTTGGCCTTCACCGTCTCGCGCGCGATCACGCGACCCCCGATCGCGGCCTGGATGGGCACGTCGAACAACTGACGCGGGATGAGTTCGCGCAGCTTCTCCGTCATCCGCCGGCCGTAGTCGTAGGCCCGTTCTCGGTGCACGATCGACGAGAACGCGTCGACCGCGGTGCCGTTGAGGAGAATGTCGACCTTGGCCAGTTGCGAACGCCGGTAGCCGGCCGGCTCGTAGTCGAGGCTCGCGTACCCCTTGGTGCGGGACTTGAGGTGATCGAAGAAGTCCATGACCACCTCGCCGAGCGGCAGGTCGTACTGCAGTTCGACCCGCTCCTCCGAGAGGTACTCCATCTTCTTCATCTCGCCGCGGCGCTGCTGACACAGCTCCATGATCGGCCCGACGTACTCGGTCGGCGTGAGGATCGTGGTGCCCACGTAGGGCTCCTCGATGCTCTCGACCTCGTTGGTGGTCGGCATCGCCGACGGGTTGTCGACGACCCGGACGGTCCCGTCGACCATGTTCGCCCGGTACTCGACGTTCGGCGAGGTCGCGACGAGCGAGAGGTTGTACTCCCGCTCGAGCCGCTCCCGGACGATCTCCATGTGGAGGAGGCCGAGGAAGCCACACCGGAATCCGAACCCGAGCGCACCGGAGGTCTCCGGCTCGTAGGTGAACGAGGAGTCGTTGAGTCGCAACTTCTCGAGC
The DNA here is from genome assembly GCA_041159995.1 of Actinomycetota bacterium. Lineage (GTDB taxonomy): Bacteria > Actinomycetota > Acidimicrobiia > IMCC26256 > IMCC26256 > IMCC26256. The sequence continues at coordinate 4,766 of JBEAXD010000315.1, forward strand.
GACTCCCGCAGTTCCGCGTACTCGTCACCGTCCACCGGGTACAGACCGCAGAACACCATCGGCTTCGGTTCGAGGTACCCCTCGAGCGCCGGGGCCGGATCGCTCGCATTCGTGACCGTCTCGCCGACCCGAGCCTGGCCGACGTCCTTGATCCCGGTGATGAGGTAGCCGACCTCGCCCGGCCCGAGGGCGGCCACCGGCGTCGGCACCGGGAGCCGCACCCCGACCTCCTCCGCGATGTGCGGTGCGTTCGTCTGGACGTACCGCAGCCGCGCACCCGAGTCGAGGTGCCCGTTGAAGACGCGGACCGAGGAGATCACCCCGCGGTAGGCGTCGTAGTAGGAGTCGAAGATGAGCGCCTGGAGCGGGGCGTCCACCTCGCCGACCGGCGGCGGGATGCGATCGATCACCGCATCGAGGAGTTCGGGCACACCCTCGCCGGTCTTCGCCGAGATGCGCAGCACCTCCTCCCCCGGGATGCCGAGCACCCGCTCGATCTCGCCCGCGATGCGGTCAGGCTCGGCCGCCGGCAGGTCGATCTTGTTCATGGCGGCGACGATCGTGAGGTCGTGCTCGAGCGCCAGGTAGCAG
>JBEAXD010000319.1:0-2733 GCA_041159995.1 Actinomycetota bacterium
GGCCGATCGCCACGAAGACGACGAGCACGATCGCGTCGGCGATCGGGGCCCAACGGGGCGGCCGGGCCCCGGTCGTGCCGTGGCCGTGCACCTCGGTCGGTGCGGTCATGGGATCCCTCCGATCTCGAACCGGCGGCCGACCTCCGGGATGAGATCGGCCTCGACGTTGCCGAACGCGAGCCGGAGCCAGCGCGTCTGCCCGGGCCCGAAGGCATCGCCCGGGATGCAGAGCACCCCGACCTCCGCGAGGAGTCGCCGGGCGACCTCGGTCGCCGAACGGCGCTCGAACGGGTGCTCGACGTAGGCGAAGAACGCTCCGGACGCTCCGAGGCGGAACCCGCCGGGCTCGTCCGCCAGCACGGCCCGGCCCGCGGCCACCCGCTCCTGCATGGCGATGCGGCGCTCGGCCATCCAGTCCGTCAGGTGGGTCAGACCGAACGCGACCGCCTCCTGCGCGGCGCGGGGCGCGCAGATGGTCTGACAGTCGAGCAGCTTCGCGACCTCGCGCCGGACCCGCGGGCCGGCGAGCAGCGCGCCGATCCGGGCCCCCGGGATCGCGAGCGACTTCGAGAACGAGCCGAGGTGCACGACGTGGTCACGCCAGTCCTCGCGCGCGAGCTCGCGGTGCGGCGCACCCGTTCCCTCGCGGAACTCGCGGTAGGTCTCGTCGAGGACGAGGACGACGCCGCGGGCCCGTGCCACCTCGGCGATGGCCGCGATGACGGCCGACGGGTACTCCGCGCCCGTCGGATTGTTGGGGGTCACGAGCACGATCGCCCGGGTGCGATCGGTGATCGCCGCGGCGATCGCACCCGGATCGGGCACGAAGTCCGCGCCGGTGGCGACGTACACGGGGGTGACGGCCTCGGCCCGCAGCCACATGTCGTGGTCGAAGTAGTACGGGGTGGGCACCACGACCTCGTCGCCCGCCGCGCAGAGCGCTCCGATCACGAGGCAGAACGCCTGGTTGCAGCCGGCCGTGACGACGACGTCCTCGGCGTCGATCGCCGCGCCGTACGCCCCGGCCGCGTCCCCGGCGATCGCGGCCCGGACGTGCTCGAGGCCGACGCCGAGCACGTACCCGTAGACCTCGGGGCGCAGTGCGAGCTCGGCGAGGTGCTCACGCAGGGCCTCGGCCGGCGGGTACGACGGAGCGGCCTGGGCCAGTTCGATCGTGGGCAGACCCGGCACCGGCGGGGTCTCGGCCAACCACCGGCGGCTGATCGTGACCGGCGGATCGGTGACCGCCGTCACCCAGGGGTTCATCTCGGCCATCGCCCCCCAACCCTAGGGGCGGGTCCGCCCGCACCCGGTTCCCAGAACGCGAGAACGCGTTCTACACTGCAGCCATGAACGCGATCAACGATCTCGGCTTCCCGGTCTTCGACTGCGACAACCACTACTACGAGGCGCTCGACGCCTTCACCCGGTACCTGCCGGACGGCGGGAGTCCGCGCACCGTGCAGTGGGCGACCATCAACGGGCGTCAGTACCCGGTGATCGGCGGACGGGTGAGCCGCGTCGTGACGAACGCGACGTTCGACCCGATCGCAAAGGCCGGCGCGATGTACGACTACTTCCGCGGCAACCCGGACCAGCGATTCCCCCTCGACTTCCTCAAGGATCGCGAGCCGATCCGCCCGGAGTACCGCGACCGTGACGCTCGTCTGCGGGTCATGGACGAGCAGGGCCTCGACCAGGTCTGGATGTTCCCGACGCTCGGCATGCTCTACGAGGAGCTCCTCAAGCACGACACCCCGGCGCTCACGCAGGTGTTCACCGCGTTCAACCGCTGGGTCGAGGACGACTGGGGCTTCAACCACGCCGATCGCATCTTCGCGGCGCCGTACATCACACTCGCCGACGTCGACCACGCGGTCGCCGAACTCGAGTACGCGCTCGACCGGGACGCCCGCGTCGTCGTCATGCGGCCCGCCGCGGCCTTCACCCCCAACGGCCCCCGCACACCGGCCGACCCGGAGTTCGACCCGTTCTGGGCCCGGGTGAACGAGTCCGGCATCACCGTCGTCGTGCACGCCGGCGACTCCGGCTACCTGTCGAACGGCTACGCGGCCGACGGGTTCGCCGCCACCTTCGAGGGGGCGGAGCGGCCGAGCATCAAGATGCTCACCATGGAGCGGGCGATCTACGACTTCCTCGCCTCGCTCATCTTCGACCGGCTCTTCGAGCGGTTCCCGAACGTGCGCGTCGCCTCGGTGGAGAACGGTGCGGAGTTCCTCCCCGACCTCTTCCGCAAGCTCGCCTCCACCCACAAGCGGATCCCGGGCTTCTTCCCCGAGGACCCGATCGAGACCTTCCGACGCAGCATCTGGATCAACCCGTTCTGGGAGGACGACCCGTACGTCATCGCGGACCTCGTCGGCGCCGAGCGCGTGCTGTTCGGGTCGGACTGGCCGCACATCGAGTGCGTCCCCGAGCCGCTCTCCTACGAGCGCGAACTCAAGGACTTCTCCGATGCCGAACGTCGGCGGATCCTCCACGACAACACCGCCGAGCTCAACGTCCTGCGCCCGGCCTGAGCCGCCCCGATCTCAGGTCGGGACGACCCGGCCGTCGAGCATCGACACGACCCGGTCGGCCCGGGCCGCGACCCGCGGGTCGTGGCTGACCACGACGAGGGTCATGCCCCGTTCCGATCGGATGCGGTCGAGCAGGTCGAGCACCCGCGCCCCGGTGCGTGAGTCGAGGCGACCCGTCGGTTCGTCGGCGAGC